>NZ_JBSSAG010000013.1:0-72101 GCF_054058395.1 Thermostichus sp. OS-CIW-26
CTATCGCAAGGGTAAGCAGTTCAAATGCGGGCACTGCGGTTGGGAAGGGGATGCAGATTTTAACGGTGCGAAGGTGATTGCGCTTTTGGGGGCTGCCGTAAACCAGCCTGGAGGTTCGTGGTTGGCTTGCCAACTGCAGGGCTACCAAAAGCCCGCCCTGTACTGCGAAGCAGTCAGGGTCGGGTAGTTTACAGAGGGAACTGCTGCCGGAGTGGCAGGGATCGTTGGACTCACAGATGGGTTATCGCCGCCGGGATTGGTTGGCCTACTGGCTGCTCAAGTGGCTGGTGGTCAACCCCTTGTTTCGGGGACTGTATTTTGGGCGCACCTATGGGCAGGAAAACGTGCCTCGCCAGGGATCCCTCATCGTCGTCAGCAACCACGCCAGCCATTTGGATCCGCCGCTGGTGGCCAATGCGGTGCGCCGCCCGGTGGCCTTCATGGCCAAGGAAGAGCTGTTTCGGGTGCCGGGGCTGAAGCAGGTGATCCAGCTCTACGGCGCCTACCCGGTCAAAAGAGGCGGCTCTGACCGCGCTGCCCTGCGGGCCACGGAAGCAGCTTTGGCGCAGGGATGGGCGGTAGGGATCTTTTTGAATGGCACTCGTACCCCCGATGGCCGCATTCCTCAGCCCCACTTGGGAGCGGCCTTGGTTGCAGCCCGCACCCAAACGCCTCTGCTGCCTGTAGCCCTTTGGGGCACGGAAAAGGTCTTGCCCAAGGGATCCCGGTGGCCGCGTTTGTTCTGCCCCATCACGGTGCGCATTGGCAACCTGATTCTCCCCCCCGCTTCCAGCGATAAGGCCGATTTGCAGCGGGTGACGGCAGAGTGCGTGCAGGCTATCCATGCCCTTTTGGATCAGGGGCGCTGAGGGTATCTTGGGCTACCAGATACTCAACAACAGGGATCCCTCCCAAGATGTGCTTTTGAAGAATCTCCTCCACCACCTCCGGCGTGACCGAGTGGTACCAAAACCCACCGGGATAGACCAGCAACACAGGGCCAGGAACAGCATAGTCGCATGCCCGCAGGCAGTTGGCTTTGGTGCGGTGTACCCGCAGGGATCCCCCGCTCCCGATTTCCAGGTTCAATTCCTTGATCCGCGATTTCAAATAGTCCCAGGCTTCCAATCCCACGGCTTTCTCACAACATTTGGGCTTGGTTTGATCTGCACAAAGGAACAAATGCCACTGGTAGGGCGGAATGGGAGCCGGCTGAGGCGCTTGGCCTGGGGATCCGGTTGCCGAGGAGGGATCCAGGATAGGGGAAGAAGCGACAGGACGCGACATAACAAGATGTTTGGGCTTGGCTACAGTTGCATTATCCCCTGTTCTCTAGGTTCTTACCGATGCTGGTGGATAACCCCAAGCAGCGACTGTTTCTTGCTCTGCTCCCCCCTCCAGCACTGCAAGAGCAGGTGACAGCCATCAAACAGCAGTTTGCCGAGCAATTTGCCAGCCAAGCGGCCCTGCGCTCGCCTCCCCACATCACTCTGGTGCCGCCGTTCGAGTGGCCCAGTTCCGATCTGCCGGCCTTGACGGGATCCCTAGAGGCCTTTGCCAAGCAGCAAACTCCCGTCGCCATCCAGTTATCCGGCTTTGGGGCCTTCGCGCCGCGTGTCATTTTTATTCACGTCGTGCCCTCCCCAGAACTGCAGCAGCTACAAGCTCAAGCCCATCACCACATGGGGCTCCTTCTCAACCGGAAAGAAACGACCGCTCAAGCCCGTCCGTTTGTGCCCCACATAACCGTGGCCTTCCGAGACCTAACCCCCGCCCACTTTCGCGCCGCCTGGCCAGAGTTCAAGACGCGTTCTTTCCAGAGTGCGTTTGTAGCGTCAGCTTTGACGCTCCTCCTCCACGACGGCAAACGTTGGCAGGTTTTTGCCCAGTTCTCGATGGGGGAATAATGGGGAACAGAAGAGGGTTGCCAACCGAAGCAGCCTACTCCACCCAGTGAGCGGCCATGTATTCCGCCAAGTCCAACACCCGCTGGGAGTAGCCCCACTCGTTGTCGTACCAAGCCATGACCTTGACCAGATCCCCATCCAGCACACTGGTCATCTCCGCATCCACAATGGCCGAGCAGTCGTGGCCGCGGTAGTCGATGGAGACCAAGGGAATATCCGAGTAGGCGATGATCCCTTTCATCGTGGTTTCCGAGGCTTCCTTCAGGGCAGCGTTTACCTCCTCGGCAATCACGCGCCGCTCCGTCTGCACCACCAAGTCCACCAGAGACACATTGGGCGTGGGAACCCGTACCGCCACCCCATTCAGCTTGCCTTTCAGCTCCGGGATCACCAAAGCCACCGCCTTGGCAGCCCCCGTGGTGGTGGGCACCATGCTCAATGCTGCTGCCCGGGCCCGCCGCAGATCGCGGTGACCACCATCTAAGATCCGCTGGTCGCCGGTGTAGCTGTGGGTGGTGGTCATGGTGGCGCGAAGGACGCCAAACTTGTCCAGCAACACCTTGATGATCGGGGCAAGGCAGTTGGTGGTGCAGCTGGCGTTGCTGACAATGTTGTGCCGCACCGGGTCGTAGGTGTGTTGATTAACACCGTAGACAAACGTGGGAATGTCTCCCCCCTTGGCCGGGGCGGTGATCACCACCTTTTTGGCCCCCGCTTCTATGTGCTTAGAGGCACCCTGGTAGTCGACAAAAACACCTGTAGCTTCAATAACAAGATCCACCTTCCACTCTTTCCAGGGCAGGTTGCTGGGGTTGCGGTCGGAAACGGCATAGATATGCTTGCCGTTCACCACCAAACCGTTTTCTGCAGGCTCAACGTCTGCTCCCTGCAACGGCCCAAGGATGGAATCGTACTTGAGCAGGTGGGCAGCCGTGCGAGCGTCTGAGGTGTCGTTGATGGCAACAATGTCCAGGTTGGACTGGGAGCGACCCAGCCAACAGCGCAAAAAGTTGCGACCAATGCGACCAAACCCGTTGATGGCTACCCTAACCACTGCTCCTGACCTCGCTGCTTGAAATCTCTTGGGGGCTGCTGCCTAGCACATGATATCGCAACCCCTGAACATTCTGAAGACAAAATTTGGGATCCAAGGGGTTGTCTTCGTGGACGTTGACCTGCAAACCTATGCGGAGCAGGGATTGAGCCTCTTTCAAGCGGGATAGCGCTGGTGCAGCAGAGCCATAGCCGAGGCTACATTTTCTACCCCTCGCTGCTCCAGAAGATCCGTGAACATACTATCCAGCCAGTAAAGGTGCTCGCTGATGATCTGGCTCCAGGCGCGGTAGAGTTTCACCTGGACTTCCAGAGGCAACAGGATCAGCCCCTCGTTGGAGAGGCGCAGGGTCTGCACCTCGGTTATGGTCACTGCTGTAAAGGAGCGCCGCCGTCCCGTCAGCAGAGAAAGTTCCCCAAACAAACGCCCGGCGTGCAGCGTAGCCAGCCAATAATCTCCCGGATGTCGCACATATTGGCGACGCAGCTCCACCACTCCACTGAGGATCATGTACAGGTCACTGCTGGGATCCCCCTCTTGAAAGATCACCTGGCCAGGAGAGAAGCGGCTGGGCAACAGGGCTGCCGTCAGCGCCTTCCACTCGGCATCTTCCAAGGATTGGAAGAGCAAGTGCTCGCGAACACGCTCAAACGGATAACGGGGGCTGCTCATGATGTCGGTGGGCCAGAGGGGTACCTGAGGCCGGCTCCGTTTCATCCTACCGCTGCCGGCAGGGTGTTGGGAGATGGGAGAGAGTTGTCCCCAAAGAGTATCTAAGATGCAATGGAAAAGGTAGGTCGCTCCCAGGGATCCCATGCAGCCTGGCTCAATTGTCCGCTGCCGCAACCGCGAGTGGGTGGTGCTCCCCGCTGATTCAGAAGAAATTGTGGTGCTGCGGCCCCTCACCGGCACCCCAGAAGATGCGGTTTGCATTCACCGACACCTGATGAACCTTGTGGGCGGCACCTTGCCCTTCGAGCGAGTGGAGCCTACCGCCTTTCCTTGGCCCTCTGGGGATCATCCTGCCGATGCCACCAGTACCCTTCTCCTCTGGCAGGCGGCCCGGCTGATTTTACGGGAGGGCGCAACTCCCTTTCGCTCTCTGGGGCGCCTCTCGATTCGGCCACGGGTATACCAGTTTGTGCCCTTGCTCATGGCGCTGCGCCTCGATCCGGTGCGGCTATTGATTGCCGACGACGTAGGGGTGGGCAAGACCATCGAGGCGCTGCTGATAGCCAGGGAGCTTTTGGATCGCGGCGAGATCCGACGCCTTTGTGTCCTGTGCCCTCCCTATTTGTGCGAGCAGTGGGCCAGCGAGCTGGCCGAGAAGTTTAACCTGGAGCCAGTGGTCATCCGCTCGGGAACGGTGGGGCAATTGGATCGAAAAACCCCTGTTGGGCGCAGCCTCTACGAGCACTTTCCTGTCCAGGTGGCCAGCATTGACTTCGTCAAGACCGAGCGCAACCGCCACCCATTTCTGCAATTTTGTCCTGAGCTGGTCATTGCCGACGAAGTCCATGGGGCAGCGGCGGCCCATGGCAAAAACCAGCAGGAGCGCCACAGTCTGCTCAAAGCGGTGGCCCAAAACCCCAACCGCCACCTGATCCTGCTGACGGCAACTCCCCACAGCGGTGTCGAAGAGGCCTTCCGCTCGCTGCTGGGGCTGCTGCGGCCCGAGTTCGAGACATGGGATCTCCAGGATCTCAACGAAGACCAACGCGTCCAGCTAGCCCGTCATTTTGTCCAGCGCACGCGGCGAGATATTCGGGAAACTTGGCAGGAGCTCACCTGTTTTCCAACCCGGGAAGCTGAAGATGAAACCTACACCCTTTCTGAGGGGCAGCGCAAGCTGTTCGAGGACACCTATGGGTTTTGCTCGGAATTGGTGTGCACAGGGCAGCAACTAGAGAAGCGCCAGCAGCGAGTGCGCTACTGGGGAGCGCTGGCCCTTTTGCGCTGCGTAATGTCCAGCCCGGCGGCAGCAGTAGCGGCATTGCACAATCGCAGCGGAGCAACCCTGGAGGCAGAAGAAGAGGTTGAGGCAGAACTGAGCCGCTGGGTGTTCGAGTCGGCAGAAGAGCGTACCGACGATGAGCTGCCAACGCCAGCTCTTGAAGCCGCAGACCCAACCCTGCCGGATAGCGACCGCCGCCGGTTGCAGGCCCTGGCCCGTCTGGCCAAACAGCTCCAGGGCCCAGAGCACGACACCAAACTGGCGCGGGCCATCGAGCTGGTGAAAAAGTTGCTTCAGGAAGGTTTTCATCCCATCCTCTGGTGCCGCTACGTTGCCACTGCGGAGTATCTGGACAGTTACCTTCGGCAACAGCTGGGATCCCCAGCCCAAGTAGCCTGTGTAACGGGCAGGATGGGAGACGAGGAGCGGGAGGCCAAGATCGCGAACCTGGAAGTTGACCGACCACGGGTGCTGGTGGCCACCGACTGCCTCTCGGAAGGGATCAACCTGCAGGAAAAGTTTACAGCCGTCATCCACTACGACCTGCCCTGGAACCCCAATCGGCTGGAGCAGCGGGAGGGCCGGGTGGATCGCTACGGCCAAAAGGCCAGCCGGGTCAAGGTCATCCGCTTTTTTGGCCGCGACAACCCCGTAGATGGCGTGGTACTGGAGGTGTTGCTCAACAAAGCGCGGGAGATCCACCGCACCCTGGGCACCCACGTGCCTGTGCCGGAGGCTAGCGAAAGCGTTACCCAGGCTGTGCTCGAAGCCCTCTTCCTGCGCAAGGGACACTGGTCCGCCGAGCGCCAGCTAACCCTCGATCTTGGCGTGCCGGAAGTGGATGAGTTTCACCGGCGCTGGGATCGCTCTGTCGAACAGGAGCGGCGCAACCGCACCCGTTTTGCCCAGCGGGCCCTCAAGCCTGAGGCAGTGCAGCGGGAGCTGGAGGTCACCGATGCCGTGCTAGGGGATCCCGAAGCTGTGCGCGAATTCTTCCTGGCTGCCGCCCAGCGCCTCAACCTAGCCATAACCCCAGGGAAGCGGTCGGGGGTCTACCAGGTTAGCGTCGGCTCCGAAGCCACTGCCACCTTGCCGGAAGCCATTCGCCTGGCCCTGCCCTCTCCCAAAGGCGGGCGTTGGCTAATCAGCTTCGACTCGCCCACGCCCGAAGGTGCCGAATACATTGGCCGCAACCACCGCGTCGTGGTTGCCCTGGCCCAGTTTTTGCTGGAGGAAGCCCTCGACAACCCAGAGAAAGGGGATGCTGTCGTCTCCCGCTGCGGCGCTCTACGCACCCGAGCGGTAGTTGATCTTACAACTCTACTGCTGCTGCGGGTGCGCTACCTGGTGGAGCAACCCCAGGGGCAGCCTCTCTTGGCGGAAGAGGTGCTGGTGCTAGGCGGTGTTGGCCTGGAGAGCGGCGAGGCCCGCTGGCTGGAGACGGGCGCAGCTCTCCAACTGCTGGCCACGGCCAAGCCGGATGAGAACCTACCGCTAGCGGAAAAGCGGGAGCTGGTTCAGCATCTCCTGGCCTGTCTCGGCCCGTGGCAGGAGACAGAGGAAAACTGGGGAAGGGATCACCGGCTGCAGCAGGCGGCGCGGGAGCGGATTTTGCAGCGTGCTGCTGAGCTGGAGGCTGCCCATAGGCGCATCCGCCAAGCCGTGTCCCTACAGGGGCGGGGGCTGAAGGTGAAGCCGCAGCTTCCCCCCGATCTTTTAGGACTCCTTGTTCTCCAACCGGTGGTTTGCCGATGAGCGAGTTTTCTGGGGTACGCATCGAAGGAGGCCTGTTGGGGCCCGATATTCTCGAAAAGCTGCTGGCAGGGGATCTGCCAGGACAGAAGCCAGAAGACTTCGGCTTTAACAGCAAGCGCAGCCCAGTCGAAGAGATTGCCGCGGTCTTTGCCGATTGTCGAAAGTACTGGGAGGCCTTCCAGAGCCGCCTGCAGCGCCTGCCCGAAAGCGATCTCGCCACCAGCATCACCCGCGATGCCTGGGCGATCCCCTTCTTCAGTTTGCTGGGGATCGAGGTGCGCTATCAACCGCGCGCCTGCGAGGTGGACGGAATGAACTTCCCCATCTCGCATCGCATGGGCGAGGCGGAAGACGCGCCACCGGTGCACATCGTCGGCGCACGCCAGGAGCTGGGCCGCGTGCCGGCTTCTGGCCGGCCTCGCCTGGCACCCCACTCGCTGCTGCAGGAGTATCTCAACCGCAGCGAGCACCTCTGGGGCATTGTTACCAACGGATTGACCCTGCGCCTCCTGCGGGACTCCACCTATGTGCGTCGGCAGGCCTATGTGGAGTTTGACCTGAAGCAGATCCTAGAGGAGCAGCGGTTTAACGACTTTGCCATCCTCTTTCGGCTGCTGCACCGCAGCCGCTTGCCCCAAACGGCAGAGCTAGCAGGGGATTGTCTGCTGGAAAAGTACTACCAACAGGCCCTGGAGCAGGGTGGCCGGGTACGGGAACGGCTGCGGGAGGGGGTTGAGGAGTGCATCAGGTTGCTGGCAAATGGGTTCCTGGCCCATCCCAAGAACCAGAGGCTGAGAGCGCGGCTCTTGTCGGATCCCAGGGAGCTCTACCGCCAACTGCTGCGCTTGGTCTACCGGTTCCTGTTCCTCTTGGTTTCCGAAGAGCGGGGGTTGATGAGCAGCGCGGCGCTCTATCGCGAGCACTACAGCGTGACGCGGCTGCGGCGGTTTTTGGATCGGCAAAGTGCCCAAGACGAACACGAGGATCTCTGGTGCAGCTTGCGGGTGCTCTGGAGGGTGCTTTCCCAAGAGGAGCTGGCGGAGCTGCTGGGGGCTGCTCCTCTCAACGGAGAGCTGTTTGCCCCTCTGGAGCTGGATGAGTGCAGCCTGAGCAACCGGGATCTGCTGCAAGCCTTTTCGCACCTAGCCTACTACCGAGAAAACCCCACCTCTCCCCTTCGGCGGGTCAACTACGCGGCGCTGGATGTAGAAGAACTGGGATCCGTCTACGAAAGCTTGCTCGACTACCAGCCTCAGATTGTAACTGGGCAAGGGGCGCCTCGCTTTGAGTTGAGCTACGGCTCAGAGCGCAAGAGCACAGGCTCCTACTACACCCCGCCGGAGCTAGTGGCCGAACTCATCCGCTCGGCGCTGGAGCCAGTGATCGAAGAACGGCTGAAAGCCGCTCGCCCACCTGAGGAAAAAGAGCAAGCGATTTTGTCCATCCGTGTGTGTGATCCCGCCTGCGGATCCGGTCACTTCCTGCTTGCTGCCGCCCGCAGGTTGGGCAAGGAACTGGCAAAGATCCGCACCGGCGAAGAGGAACCCGCCCCCGAGCGTGTCCGCGAGGCCATCCGCGATGTGGTGGCGCACTGCATCTACGGCGTGGACAAAAACCCGCTGGCGGTGGAACTCTGCCGCGTGGCCCTGTGGCTGGAGGCCCACTGCGCCGGCAAGCCCCTCACCTTCCTGGATCACCACATCAAGTGCGGCGATTCGCTGGTGGGTGTCTTGGATTTGGCGATTTTGGAAAAGGGCATCCCCGATGAAGCCTTTACCCCGGTTAGCGCTGACTCCAAGGAGGCTGCCCGCTCGCTAAAGCAGCGCAATCGCACCGAGTGCCAGAGTTTGCAAACAGGGCAGCTTTCCCTTGCTTTTGACACTGACCAGGTGGTGGCTGAGCTTAGCCAGGAGCGACAGAAGCTAGAAGCCATTCCAGACAACTCCCCGGCAGAGGTTAGCCGCAAGCAGCAGCTCTACAGCCGCTACTGCCAAGACCCGCAACACCAAAAGCTAGTGGAAGCCTGCAACCTGTGGACAGCCGCTTTTTTCCAGCCCTTGATCCCTGACTTCTCTAGGGCCATTACCACCCAAGCCGTGGCTGATCGACTGCAGGAGAGAACCCCCTCCCAGGCCCTTGCCACTGCTCAGGCCCTCGCCGTCGAGAACCGGTTTTTCCACTGGCCGCTGGAGTTCCCGGAGGTGTTTGAAAGTGGCGGCTTCGATGTCATCCTCGGCAACCCGCCCTGGGAGCAAATTCAACTGGAAGAGCAGGAATTCTTCGCCAGCCGCGATACCGCCATTGCCCGCGCGCCCAACGCCGCCGCCCGTAAACGGCTGATCGCCGACCTACCCAAGACCAACCCCGCCCTCTGGCACGACTACCAGCGTGCCCTGCACGGCGCCGAAAGCACCAGCCGCTTTTTACGGGGCAGTGGTCAATATCCCCTCGCCGTCCGCCGCCGTATCAACACCTACTCGGTCTTTGCCGAACGGGTGCGTAGCCTGCTCAATATCCGGGGGCGGGCGGGCATCATCGTCCCCACCGGCATCGCCACCGACGACACCAACAAGCGTTTCTTTGCCGATGTGGTGGAAAAAGGGCAACTGCTCAGCCTGTTCGACTTTGACAATCGTGAAAAGTTATTTCCGTCGGTTATTTCACTAATGAAGTTTTGCTTGCTCACGATCTGCGGGACAGGCGATCCAAAACGACAGATTCATTTCGCATTTTTCTGCCACCGTCCTGAAGATATACGGAATCCGCTGAAACTTTTGCCTCTGGCACCACACGACTTAGCCGTCATCAACCCCAACACCCGCACCCTGCCCGTCTTCCGCACCCGGCAAGACGCCGACCTCACCCGCGCCATCTACCAGCGCGTGCCGGTTCTGGTGAACGACTCCCCTCTTCCTAAGGGAGAGGGGCTGGGGGTGAGGGTCAACCCCTGGGGCGTGCAGTTTAAGCAGGGGTTGTTCAATATGTCTTCTGACTCGCACCTCTTCTGCACCCGCGCCGAACTGGAAGCCCAGGGCTACCGGCTGGTGGGGAACCGGTTTGTGCCCTCACCCCCTAGCCCCCTATCCCACGCTGCGGGAGAGGGGGGAAGGATCGCAGCCCCCGACCTCTCTTCTCGCGCTGCAGGAGAAGGAGGGTACGAATTACCCAAGGCCAGCCAGGAACTGATTGCCAGGGCGCGGCAGTTGCGTCGCGAGGCGACGACCGCCGAAAGCCTGCTCTGGGAATTGTTGCGTGACCGTCGGCTGCTAGGCCGAAAATTCCGGCGTCAACATCCGATTGGACAATTCATCGCCGATTTCTTCTGTGACGATGCCCGCCTGATCATTGAGATAGATGGCGCCGTGCACCGCGAACCCACTCAGCAGGAACGCGACCGTTTGCGGGAGGAAATCCTGCGCGAACATGGCTTTGCCATGCTGCGCTTTACCAATGAGCAGATATTCGACCACACAGAACAAGTCCTCCAAGAGATTGCTGCCTATGTCACTGCCCATTCCTACGAGCATCCTTCTCCCCTCTC
The DNA here is from genome assembly GCF_054058395.1 of Thermostichus sp. OS-CIW-26. Classification (NCBI taxonomy): domain Bacteria; kingdom Bacillati; phylum Cyanobacteriota; class Cyanophyceae; order Thermostichales; family Thermostichaceae; genus Thermostichus; species Thermostichus sp. OS-CIW-26. The sequence continues at coordinate 10,212 of NZ_JBSSAG010000013.1, forward strand.
CCAAAGCCTTGGGAGAGGGGCCGGGGGTGAGGGCTACCTCCCCCTCTACGAGGCCAAGATGATCTGGCACTATGACCACCGCTACGGCACCTATGAGGGCGTGCGCGACCGCTCCAGCACCCAACTGCCCACGCCTGATGAGCACCAGCACGCCGACCCGCACTTCGTCGTCCAGCCCTGGTACTGGGTGCCGGCAGAGGAGGTTGAAGCCCGCCTGGGCAATTGGCGGCGGGGGTGGTTGCTGGGGTTTCGCAATGTAGCACGCTCCACTGACGAGCGCACTGCGATCTTTGGTTTGTTGCCAAAAGCGGGAGTAGGACATTCAATGCCATTGCTCTTTGCCAAAGTAGTAAAAACATATCTCGTTCCAGCACTAGTAGCCAATTTTTCTTCGATCGTCTTTGACTATTTTGTTCGTCAGAAAATTGGTGGTGTAAACATGACATTTGGATACATTGAGCAATTCCCCGTCCTCCCGCCGAGTGCCTACACCCCCGAGGATTTGCGCTTCATCGTCCCGCGCGTGCTGGAGCTGGTCTACACCTCCTGGGACATGAAACCCTTCGCCGACGACGTATGGCGAGAGGCAGACGAAGGATTGCGGGCTGTGATTAGACCTCACCCCCCGACCCCCTCGCCCGCAGCATTGGGTGAGGGCTTCCCCTTCCCGCCGTTCACCTGGAACGAGGAACGCCGCGCCATCCTCCGCGCTGAACTGGATGCGTACTACGCCCAGCTCTACGGCCTCACCCGCAAGCAACTGCGCTACATCCTCGACCCGGCAGACCTCACCGAACGCGAACTGGAAGACATACTCGACCCGCGGGAAGAGGTGGCAGACCCGCTCGACCCGGCTGGCTACGCTACCCGCGCTGCTGCTAGCACCTTCCCCGGCGAAACCTTTCGCGTGCTGAAGGAGAAGGAGATACGTCAATACGGCGAATACCGCACGCGGCGGCTGGTACTGGAGGCGTGGGAGAAGCTGGCGCAGCATTCAATAAAAGCTTAGAATACACATAGATCTGCATTTCTATACACACAAGTGGCTCCTCATGCGCACCAACATCGTCCTGGATGACGACCTGATCGAGCGTGCCCGCCAGGTAACCGGCCTCAAGACCAAGCGCGAGGTGATTCACGAAGCGCTGCGTGTCCTGATTCGCCTACACGAGCAAGCTGAGATCCGCAACTTACGCGGCAAGTTGAAATGGGAGGGCAATTTGCATCAGCAACGCCTGTCGTGCCTGCAGGACTGAGGATGATCCTGGTGGACAGCACCATCTGGATTGATTACTTCAACGGCATTTCATCGCTTCACACCGACTATCTGGATTGGGCCCTGGATCAAACTCTTATCCTGGTGGGCGACCTGATTTTGGCAGAAGTCTTGCAGGGCTTTCGCAAAGATGCCGATTTCGAGCAGGCTCGCTGTGCTCTGGTGAAATTGCATCAGGTGCAAATGGTTAACCCCTCCCTGGCGGTGAAAAGTGCGCAGAACTTTCGCTTGTTGCGTCGCAAAGGCGTGACGGTGCGCAAAACAATAGATAGTTTGATTGCCACTTGGTGCATTGAGAACAATGTTCCGCTCCTCCACCACGACAGTGACTTCGATGGCTACGAGGCGCATCTAGGATTGCGGGTTATTCGTCCATGAGGCAGAGGTGGCCTTCTGCAGACCAGTTTTCTCTTGACATGCCCCCTGCCTAAAGGCAAGGGATTCTGGTTCCTGCATTCGGAGAACGCTGCAGCCGTCGGCGGGTACTGGAGGTGTGGGGGAAGCTGGCGCATTGCCGATCCCACTTCGGAGATATCTTTTTGCCGTTCAGCGGGCCGTAGATCTTGGTGGGTGCGGTTTCAAACACCACTTGCGGCATCTTCAAGCTAGGCTTGAGCTAACCAAGCGGGCCTTAAGGGCAGATTCGATGTCCACCATCTTTGATCTCCACGCCACTGTTCTGGACGACTATCGCGATTTTGTCCGCTCCTTTTTTCTCATTGCCGATCCCCAAGCCCAGGCGTTTGTAGAGCAAGCGCTAGAGGAAGGGATCCACCTCTGGCCAGAACCCCTCCTCCAGCTCAGCCCTAGTTATGTATCTGGTCCAACCGTTGACGAGTTGGCCGAGGCGGGGCGCATTGCCCAAGAAACAGCCCGCATTTTCCGCTTTGAGGATAGCAGACCCTTCCGCCTCTACCGCCACCAGGAGGAAGCTGTTGCCAAGGCCCTAGCAGGCAAGAGTTTTGTCGTTACCAGCGGCACCGGCTCTGGCAAAAGCCTTTGCTACTTCTTGCCCATCATTGACAACTGGATTCGCCAGGGGGGATCCCTGGGCCAGGTGACGGCCCTAGTGGTCTATCCCATGAACGCCCTGGTTAACTCCCAATACCAGTCTTTACAAACTCTGCGCGAGCGCTACGAGCGCGCCTGCCATCGCCCTTTTCCGCTGCGCTTTGCCAAGTACACCGGGGAAACTTCGGAAAACGAACGAGACCAGCTACGGCGGGATCCACCTCAAATTCTGCTCACCAACTATGTGATGGCAGAACTCCTCCTGGTTCGTCCTGAAGATCAGCGGTTTTTGAATCCCGAGATGGGAGGGCTGCGCTTTCTGGTCTTTGACGAGCTGCACACCTACCGGGGTCGGCAAGGGGCGGATGTGGCCATGCTGGTTCGCCGCCTAAAAGGACGCTGTGGGGCCAAGAACTTGGTGCATATTGGCACCAGCGCCACCATGATCTCCCGACCAGAAGCCGACGCCCAGGAGCGCCGCCAGACTGTAGCCGCCTTTGCCAGCCGTTTTTTCGGCCATTGCTTTGAGCTGGAGGATGTTATTGAAGAAACCCTGGCCCCTTTGAGCGAAGGTGGCCCGCCTTCACCTGAAGAGCTCAAACCCGCCCTCGATCCCCCCTGGCCCACCGACCTAGCTAGCCTGCGCTGCCACCCCTTGATGCGCTGGTTGGAGTACGAGCTGGGCCTAGAGTTAAGTCCCGACGACAGCCTCAAGCGCCGCGTGCCCAGGGAGCTCTCCGAGGTGGCCGCCCAACTGGCAGAGCTGACCAGCACTACCCCTGAGAGCTGCACCGAGTCCCTACGCCAGTTTCTGGCCCACGCCAGCAGCCTGCGGGAGGGCTCTAGCCGCGGCCCGGCCTTGAAGTTGCACCAGTTTATCTCCCAGGGCCGCACCCTCTATGCCACCCTGGAAAGTCGGGACAAGCGGCAGTTTTCCCTGGAAGGACAAGTGCAAGCAGGGGAAGGAAAGCTGTTTTTCCCCGTCAAGTTGTGCCGCCACTGTGGCCAGGACTACTACCACGTCCTCAGGTCAAAGACTCACTTCCTGCCCTATCCTCTGGGGGAAGAGGTTGAGGAAGGCGAAGACCAGCAAGCCGGTTACCTGAGCTTGGATCCTCTTGACAACGAGTGGTCGCTGGAGCAAATCCCGGAAGATTGGTACACCCCTGAAAACCGGCTCAAACCCCACTGGAAAAAGCGCGTCCCCCAAGCAGTTTGGGTGCGCCCGGATGGCTCCTTTTCCGAGTACCCCCAGGCGGAGGCGCAGAAGATGTGGTGGCAGCCCCAGCCCTTTTCTCTTTGCCTAGCTTGCGGCGAGTACTACAGTAAGCGGGAGCGGGAGTTTGTCAAGCTGGCTTCCCTCTCCAGCGAAGGCCGCTCCAGCGCCACCACCATTCTGGCCACTTCTCTGCTGCGCCATGCCGAGCAAACCCAGGCCGCTTGCAGCAAGCTGCTGACTTTTACCGACAACCGCCAGGACGCCTCCCTGCAGGCCGGCCACTTCAACGATTTTGTGCATGTGGCCCTTCTGCGGGCCTCGCTCTATGCTGCCCTGCAGGAGAAAAAAGAGCTGGACTTCTCAGAGGTAGCCCCGGCAGTGGTGCAGGCCTCAGGCTTGAGCCTTGCCGACATTACCCAAAACCCCGATTTGGATCCCCAGTCGCCGGCTGCCCAAGAGGTCTGGCAGGCTTTTACGGAGCTAACCGAATACCGGCTCTACGAGGATCTGCGGCGCGGCTGGCGGGTCACCCATCCCAACCTGGAACAGGTGGGGCTGCTGAAAATCGAATACCGCGGGCTCAAAGAGCTTTGCCAAAGCCCTGCCCTGGCTTCCCTTCACCCCTGGTTTGGCCAAGCAACCGTTGGCGAGCGAGAGGGCCTGCTGCGGGCCGTATTGGATCAGTTTCGGCGGAAATTGGCCATCGATGTCCGTCTGCTCGAGAAAGAACCCCAGAGAACGCTGCGCCGGCGGGCCGAGCAACATCTCAACGAGTTTTGGGGCCTAGAGGAGCATGACGAACTGTGGACGGCTAGCTACTTTGTTCGCCAGAGCCAGTCCCGGCAGGACTTGCAAGTTCATAGCTTGGGCCCCCGCAGCCCTATTGGGCGCTTTCTCCGCAGGCGCCTTGATCTGAACCAAGAAGCCTACGACAGGTTTTTGGAGTCCCTGCTTTCTCTCCTAGTTAGCTACGACCTGCTGCGGCGCCACTCGGAGAATAGCCAGGAAGCCTACCAGCTCAACGCTGGCTGTCTGCGCTGGTGTCTGGGGGATGGCCTGCCGCCGCCAGATCCTCTGTATTCCCGCCGGGCCGAGCAGAGCGGCTACTCCTCTGCCCGCCGCCCCGTTAATCTCTTTTTCCAGCGCCTCTACCAGGCCGGGGCAGCAGGGCTGGGATCCCTGGAGGCTAGGGAGCACACTGCCCAAGTGGTTCGGCCAGGAGAGCGGGAGCAGCGAGAAAGGCGCTTTCGCGGGGAGGATCAAGCTCGACGCCTTCCCTATTTGGTGTGCTCGCCAACCCTGGAGTTGGGGGTCGATATTGCCGATTTGGATCTGGTGCATCTGCGCAACGTGCCCCCCACACCCGCCAACTACGCCCAGCGCAGCGGTCGGGCAGGCCGCCAGGGGCAGCCGGGACTCATCATCACCTATTGCGGGGCTTTCAATAGCCACGACCAGTACTACTTCCGCCGCCGCCCCGAGATGGTGGCCGGTCGCGTGCGCCCTCCCCGCCTGGATCTAGCCAACGAATCGCTGCTGCGCGCTCACATCCACGCCGTTTGGTTGGCTCAGGTGCGCCTGCCCCTAGGCAATTCCATTGAAACCGTCATCGACGCGGATCGGGAAGAGCTGCCCCTCAGGGAGACAGTGGCCCAGCAAATCCAACTTGAGGAGTCTGCCCGCCAACAAGTGAAGGAGCAGGTGCAGAAGCTGCTGGCCGCCGATCGCCAACTCCTAGATAAAAGCGGCTGGTTTAGCGAGCGCTGGCTTCAGCAGGTCATTGAAGAGGCACCCCAGGCTTTTGACCGAGCTTTCGATCGCTGGCGAGAGCTCTATCGGGCTGCCACGCAGCAGTTGGAAGCCGCTAACCGCCAGCTCCAGACGACTCGCCAAAAGAAAGACCAACAGGAAGCCGAGCGCCGCCAGCAAGAAGCCCTGCGCCAGCGCAACTTGCTGCTGCAGATTGGAACCCAGCGGGAGGAAAGCGACTTCTATCCCTACCGCTATTTGGCTAGCGAAGGCTTCTTGCCCGGCTACAACTTCCCTGCCTTGCCGGTGCGGGCCTGGGTGCCCCGCGGCAGCGAGGGCGAGTTCATCGCCCGGCCTCGCTTTTTGGCTATCCGCGAGTTTGCTCCCCACAACTTCCTCTACCATGAGGGCTGCCAGTGGGAAGCAGTGGCGTTTCAGGCTCCGCCCGGCGGCCTGGAGGAGCGCAAAAGTAGCCACAAGCTCTGTTTTAGCTGTGGGGCCTTTGCCGATCCCCACCTGGATTGCTGCCCCGTCTGCGGCACCCAGTTCGATGGGCAAAACAGCCTCTTTACCCAGCTTCTGGAAATGCCCAATGTGCGCATGCGGCGGCGGGATCGCATCACAGCTGACGAAGAGGAGCGGCGGCGGCAAGGCTACGAGCTGCAGACCTTCTTCCAGTTTGCTCCCGAAAGCTCTGGCTACCGCGTCCAAGAAGCTGATGTGCTGAGCGGACAAACTCCCCTGCTGCAGTTGCGCTATGCCCCGGCGGCCACCCTGCTACGCATCAACCACGGCTGGCGGGGAAGTGGAGGGCGCGGCTTTTTGGTCAACTTTGAAAATGGGGAAGTTCCCTCGCGAACTCAGCTTGAGCGGAACAGGGCAGGCTCGTCCAACCCAGTCCCCCTGCAGTCCATTCGCCTGGCGGTGCGCAGTACCCAAAACCTGTTGCTGGTGCGCCTGGTTCAGCCAGGGGTGGAGAATCCGCAGGCCCTGGAGACCACCCTGCGCTATGCCCTCAAGCGAGGGATCGAAGAGACCTTTGAGCTGGAGGAGACGGAGCTGGCTGCCGAGTCTATTGGCCAGGGATCCCATCAGGCCATGCTCTTCTACGAAACAGCAGAAGGGGGCGCTGGCGTCCTGCGGCGCCTGGTGGAAGAGCCCCATGCCCTTGCCGAGGTGGCCCAAGTGGCTCTGGAGATCTGCCACTTCCAGCTTTCGGAAGAGGGGATCCAAGACCTGTGGCCCGAATGCCGAGCAGCCTGCTACGAATGCCTGCTCAGCTATGCCAACCAACGGGAAGCGCTGCAGCTTGACCGCTATCAGATCCGGGATCTTTTGGGCCTGCTGGCCAACAGCCGCACCGAGCTGCGCTCCCTGGGCCGCTCCCGCCAGGAGCACCTGGAGTGGCTGCGCCAGCTCCTCGACCCTCGCTCCGAATTGGAGCGCCGCTTCCTGGAGCTGCTGGCCGAAGGGGGCTATCGCCTTCCCGATGAGGCCCAGAAAGCCCTCGCCGAGCCCCGCTGCGTGGCCGACTTCTTCTACGATCCCAACATCTGCATCTTCTGCGACGGCGCAGTGCACGACGATCCCGCCCAGGCTGCCCAGGATCGCCAACTGCGCTCTCAGCTTTTGGGGCACGGCTACCGAGTAATTGCCCTGCGCTACGACCAAGACCTGCGGGAGCAACTGGCTCGCTACCCAGAGGTGTTTGGCAAGGGCAACTAATCCTGCTGGTGGGAAAACAGGTAAGCTCCCACCAGGGCCAGGATGGCCGCCAACCCTGCCAGCACCGCCACGGTGTACCAAGGGAACTCCGCCAGGGGCTGGTAGGCGGCTGCCCGCATGCCGATGCTGGCGTAGGAAAGGGGCAGGCAATAGACCAAGACCTGCAGGTAACTTGGCAACTGACTGGGATCAAAAAACGTGGCCCCCAGAAAGGACATGGGCGTAATCAGAAAGTTAGTCAGCACCCCCACACTCTCCAGGCTGGGCACCTTCAAGCCGGCGATTACCCCAATGCCGGCAAAGACGGCGCAATCCAAAAGCAGCACCAGCAGCGACAGGGGATGGAGCAGGCCCCAAGCACCGGTGCCCAGCACCCCCACCGCCAACACCCCCAAAGCCGTGAGCAAGCCGCGGACAATGCCCGCCAGCACCTTGCCCAAATGCAGCGCCAGCGGGTGTACCGGCAGCAACAGCAATTCCTCAAAGCTTTTGGTAAACAGCCGCGATCCGCAAATGGAGAAGGTGGTGCCGGCAAAGCTGATGGTCATGGCCGAAAGAGCCACCATCCCCGGCAAAATGAAGCGCAAGTAAGAACCGGCTGCGGTGGTTCCGGCCACGTCGGCCAAAGCCTCGGCCCGCAGGGATCCCCCTAGGCCCACCCCAAAGGCAACAATGTAGATGAGGGGAGCCACCAGCCCCGAAGCCACCACCTGCCAGACCCGCCCGCGCAGATCCAGCCAGTCGCGCCAGAAGATGGTTAAACTGTCTTCCCAGATTTGCCGATAGGGTCGGTGCAAGGCCTGGTTCAGCATAGATCTTCCTCTTGCCAGCGCAGCTAGTAGCCGTAGTAGTTGGAGCGCCACGACCGCCACCAGGCCACCGGCAGCGCCAATGCCTTGCTGAGAGTGGACACGTAAGCGCGGGTGCGAAAAACCTGGTAGTGGTTGCGCTCGATGGCGTTGAGAATCTGCCGGTAGAGCATCAAGGAAGCGGCTACCGGCCAGCGGGAGTCCGGCTGCAGGGTAGGGATCCCCCGTTCCGCTTGGGCATAGAGCTCTCTAGCCCGCCGGATCTCATAGTCCATCAAAGCCATCCAGCGCTCGTCAATAACATAGTTAAACAGGTCCCGCTCGGAGTAGTTGAAGCGGCGCAGATCTTCCAGGGGGATGTAGATCCGTCCGCGGCGGGCGTCCTCTCCCACATCCCGCAAGATGTTGGTTAGTTGCATGGCGATCCCCAGCGCCACCGCCTCTTCGCGGCCATCCCGGCCCGGCACAAATCCCATGATCTCCGAGCACATCAGCCCCACCACCCCAGCCACGCGGTAGCAGTAGACGCGCAGATCTTCCCAGGTGGCGTAGCGCCGCGTATCCAAGTCCATGCTCTGCCCCCGCAGCATCTCGCGAAACGGCTCGATGGAAAGGCGGTAGGTGCGGATGGTGTGGATCAAAGCGAGGTCCGTGGGGACTTGCGGCTCGCCTCCCTGGAAGAGCGACTCCAGATGGGATCCCCACTGCTCCAGCTTGCTGCGGGTGACCTCCACCTCTGCCTGGCTGGCTTCCAGTCCATCCAGCAACTCATCGGTTTGCCGCAGCCAAGCGTAGATGGCCCAGATGGCCCGCCGTTTGGACTGGGGCAAGAGCAGGGATCCCAGGTAGAAAGTCTTAGCGTGCTTGGCCGTAATCTGGCGACAGAGGGCAAAAGATTGCTCAAGCGGACTCATCTGGCTATCTCCAGGAGCACAGGGCCAGGATAGAGAAGGAAGAGGAACGGCGAGGGCACATATCAACACTACGGGAAAGCGGACGCCGCGGATAGCCTAGAAGAGGTTGTGGGGAAAAGAAAGATTCAAAAGGCATAGGAGGCGGACGGCGGAGAGCTAGACCCCCGCAGCTGCCAGAGTTGAGGCCGAGACAGAAGCGCGTTGAAATGGGATCCCCTTGTTGATGGCCTCCGCCGCCCACTTGCCGGAGAGGATGGCCCCCTCCATGCTGCCCAGGAAGGGCTGTAGGGTGTAGCTGCCCGCCAAGAAGAAGTTGGGAATAGGGGTAACTTGAGTGGGGCGATACTGCTGTCTGCCAGGGGTAGCCTTGTAGACCGAGCGCGGCGTTTTCACCACCACCCACTTGCGCACGCGGGCGGGGTTGGGGCCGGTAAGGTGCTGGGGAAAGAGTTTTTTCAGTTCCTCCAGCGTGGCGGCAAAGATCTCCTCATCGCCGCGATCAATCCACTCGGCAGCCGGAGCCAGCACCAGCTCCAACATGGACCGCTCCGGATCGGCATAGGCCCGGCAGGTGTTGCTCATGTCGGCATACACGCTCAATAGCGGCGAGCGGGAAAACAAGGAGTGATCGATGTGAGTGATCTTGCGGTCAAACCAGATCTGCAGGCTAATTACTGGCACCCCCTCCAGTTCACGCAGCTTTTGGAAAAAGGGGATCCCCCACCACTGCGCCGGCAGCAGCTCCTTGAGGGCATCCACCGAAAGGGCCGAGACATAAGCATCGGCAGTCACCTCCACCGGCCCAGAGGGGGTGGCTAAGCAAAACCCGGCCACGCTGTTATCGAGGTTGAGACGAATGTCCTGCAACGCCGCCTTCAAATGCACTTCCCCCCCACGGGCGACAATGTAGTCCACCATCGGCTGGCAGAGCCGCTCTGGGGGAGCGCCGTCTAGGTAGGCAATCCTAGAGCCATCTTTTTGCTGCAAAAAGCGGTTCAAGGCCGTCAGGGGCACCATGGCCGAGATCTCCTCCGGGTTGATGAAGGCCAGGGCCTTGGAGACGGCAATGAAAATATCGGTGTTGACCCGCTCGTCAATACCCTGCCGCCGCAGCCATTCCAAGAGGCTATAGCGATCCATCTGCTCCACATAGCGCTGGCCGCGAATCATGGCCGGCACCAGCCCCAGGGCAAACTTCACCTTTTCCCCCCAGGTGAGCATGTCGTTGTTGCGCAAGATGCCGACAATGGCGTTGAAAGGAGCGGGAATATCCGGCAGGTCAAAGCGGGAATAGGTGCCCGGCTTGTCCGGCTGGTTGAAAATCAAGCTGTGTTCCTTCCACTGCAGGCGATCGGAGATGCCCAGCTCCCGGAACAGCTGCAACGTGTTGGGGTAGGCGCCAAAAAAGTTGTGCAGCCCCGTCTCGATCCAGTCGCCGTCGGCATCTTTCCAGGCAGCCACCAGGCCACCCAAAACATCCCGCCGCTCAAAGAGGAGCGGTTGATGCCCGGCATCGCAGAGATACTTGGCACAGGCCAGCCCGGCCAGCCCGCCACCAGCAATGGCAACACGCATGAGGGTAACGACAAAGCAACATTTTTATTCTATTTGCAAACCGTTACAATTGCCGGGGCCAAGGGGCAGACGGAAGGCCGACCCAGCAAAAGCAGCGGAACAAGGGGATCCCGAAGCCCATCTGTCTCACTGCCGGGATCCCAATCGCTGGTAGGATACATACGGAAGAAAAAATAAAGATTTTCTGCAGTCCGGGGGAAAACAACGATGGCCAAACAAACACTGGGATCCCTGCTGTCATCTGGCTTTGATTTAAACGGCAAGCGCGTGCTGGTGCGCGCCGACTTCAACGTCCCGTTGGATCCCCAGGGCAACATCACCGACGACACCCGCATTCGCGCCTCCCTGCCCACCATCCAGGCCCTCACCCAGGCAGGCGCCAAAGTGATCCTCACCAGCCACCTGGGCCGCCCCGTCAAGAAGGACAAAGAGACAGGCGCGGTTAAGGTCGCCCGCGAGGGCAATAGCCTGGCCCCCGTAGCCACCCGTCTTTCTCAATTGCTGGGCCAGCCGGTTGCCTTTGCCCCCGACTGCATCGGCCCTGAGGCCGAGGCGGTAGTGAACCGCCTGGAAAACGGCCAGGTGGCCCTGCTGGAAAACGTCCGCTTCTACCCAGAAGAGGAGGACAACGACCCGGAATTTGCCCGCAAGCTGGCCTCACTGGCCGACCTGTTTGTCAACGACGCCTTTGGCAGCGCCCACCGCGCCCACGCCTCCACTGCCGGCGTCACCGCCTACCTCCAGCCTGCTGTGGCCGGCTACCTGGTGGAAAAGGAGCTGCAATTCCTCTCCGGCGCCATCGAGAATCCGCGGCGCCCCTTGGCGGCCATCATCGGCGGCTCCAAAGTGTCCAGCAAAATCGGCGTCATCGAGAGGCTGCTGGAGAAGGTGGATAAGCTCCTCCTCGGCGGCGGCATGATCTTCACCTTTTACCAAGCCCAGGGCCTCAAGACCGGCAAATCCCTGGTGGAAACCGACAAGCTGGATCTGGCCCGCTCCCTGATGGAAAAAGCCAAAGAGCGGGGGGTGGAGCTGCTGCTGCCGGTGGATGTGGTGGTAGCCGATAGGTTTGACAAAGATGCCCAGGCCCAGACCGTTTCCATCCACGCCATCCCCGAGGATTGGATGGGCTTGGACATCGGCCCGGAATCGATCAAAGCCTTCCAGGCTGCCCTGCAGGGGTGCCAAACCGTGGTCTGGAACGGGCCGATGGGCGTCTTTGAGTTTGACCGCTTTGCCGTGGGCACAGAAGCCATCGCCCGCACCCTGGCCGATCTCACTCAAGCGGGAGCCACCACCATCATCGGCGGGGGAGACTCGGTGGCTGCCGTGGAAAAAGTGGGCCTGGCCGACAAAATGACCCATATCTCCACCGGTGGCGGAGCCAGCCTGGAGCTATTGGAAGGGAAGGTGCTGCCCGGCATTGCCGCTCTCACAGAAGCGTAGGTTCCTCCTTCGGGTCGCAGCCCCTCCAATCCAAAAACCAAGCCAAAAAGTAGGGGCTGGATTCAGCCCCTCCTAACTTTAGTCGGTGTAGATCGCTGCAGCGATGGCGAGACAGGATCCGGCTTAGTGCACCACCACTTTAACGTTGGCGTTGTTCAGGCCAGGACGCTTCACCTCGGCCAAGGTCTTGTTGACGGCGTACTTTTGGTTGATGGAGTTGATCAACTCGGTTTGGTTGTGCTTCTTGGCCACGCCCCACAGATCGGCGATCAGGTCGTAGGAACCGTCGGGATTCTTCGACCAGCCCAGGTCGTAGTCGCCTTCCAACTGAGCCACGATGTCAGCGCGAACACGCTGGCCGTTGTAGCCACGCACGTCGGCGTTCAGCTTAACGGTGTAGCCGAGATCGCGCAGAGAGTTGATCAGGACTTGACCGTCAGTGATTTTGGTACGCAGGGTGCTAAAATGAGACATGGTGTTTCTCTCCTTTGTATAGGGGTTGGAACATCGACACAAACAATGGGCACTGTTCTTTGGGGAAGGTTTGGGCCCTGCCGTCCCTGCTTCTGTCAAGGTAGCTTTGGATCCTCACCTCCTCCTAGAACTCCAGCCGCTGGTACTCGGCTACAGAGGCCGCTGCAGGCCGAGCCCGCTGCTGGGCCCATTCCCTCAACGCTACCACTTGCTCCGTCATGGTGCGAGATAGCGGTTGAGTTGCTTTCGTTGCTGCCAAAATGTCCAGCTGGGTAAATTCGCGGTTCTGGGCAAACGCTTCGTACATGGCAGCAATCAAAACTTGTTCGATCTCTGCGCCGGAGAAGCCTTCACAGGCGGCAGCTAGCTGGCGCAGGTCAAAGCGGCTGATATCGCGCCGCCGCTTCTTCAGGTGGATCCGAAAGATCTCGATGCGCTCGTTGATGTTGGGCAAGTCCACGAAGAAGATTTCGTCAAAACGGCCCTTGCGCAGGAATTCGCCCGGCAGACGGTCCACACGGTTGGCGGTGGCCATGACAAAGACCGGCGAGCGTTTCTCCTGCATCCAGGTCAGGAAGGAGCCAAAGATGCGGCTGGAGGTGCCCCCGTCAGAATCGCTGGAGCCTGCTGATCCAGCAAAGGCTTTGTCCAGCTCGTCGATGAAAAGGATGGCAGGGGCGAGAGATTCAGCAGTTCGCAGGGCACTGCGCAGATTCGCTTCCGATTTGCCCACCATGGAGCCATCATAAACGCGGCCCATGTCCAGACGCAGCAGGGGCAGGCCCCAGAGACGAGCCGTGGTTTTGGCGATCAGCGACTTACCGCAGCCAGGCACGCCCAGGATCAGCATACCCTTGGGTTGGGGCAGTCCATAGGCGCGGGCCCGCTCAGTGAAGGCCTCAGAACGTTGCAGCAGCCAGCGCTTCAGCTCTTCCAGACCGCCAACGGCGTCGATGGTCTCGTCCTCTTCGATAAACTCGAGAATGCCGTTGCGCCGGATCAGTTGCTTCTTCTCAGAGAGGATGATGTCTACTTCTGCCTCGGTGAGGCGACCATGCATCACCACAGCCTTGCGGTAGACTTTTTCTGCCTCGTCCTGCGTTAGACCCAGGGCCGCCTTGAGCAACTTTTCGCGGGTATCAGGAGCCAAAGGCAGGGAGCGCGGGATCTGCTCCAGCTGGCGGTTGAGGGCGCGCTCCAATGTGGCCATGTCCGGCAGGGGGAAGTCCACTACGCAAATGTCTTTCTCCAGCTCGACCGGGATCACCTGCACCGGCGACATGAGCAGGATGGTTTTGTGGGATCCCTTCAGGCTGGCAATAGCATCCCGCAGCCAGCGCTTCACCTCGGTGTTGTCCAAGAAGTCATGTAGGTCTTTGAAGACGCAGATGGCGGGATCCTTTTGCTCCATGACCCACTGGATGGCGGGCTGGGGGGATTGGGTGTTGTGCTGGGTGAGGCTGCGGGGGTTGCCGTATTCGACGATGCCGTGGGTAACTGTCCAAATGAATAGGCGACGCTGAGGCTTAAGGGTGCGGGCAATTGCTGCCAGAGCCGCTTCTGCCCGTTCCTCCTCTGGAGTCAGCAGGTACAGCAGTGGGTATTGAGCTTGAATGAGGATGCTTAGCTCTTGCATGGGAAACACCAACTGCAGAGGGGAAATTTCAGGAGCCGCCAGAACGGTTGAAAAATGGGGTTCGAGTTGCCTAGGTATTGGATTGCACTTGGGAGTACGCCCTTGTTGGATGGATTTTGAGAGGATTTTAGAAGCCTTCTGTGTTGCTGTCTGTTCCTATCAGCTCAAGTTCCTGAAGGGGGCCCGCTTGGGAGCGTTCTAGCAGGGTACCAGAGCATCCTGCCGTTGCTCTTCCGAGCCAGCAGCCGATCCCCAGTATTCTGGCTCCACCTCTTCAAGGATGGCTTCGGCAGCCGATGTCTGGTGCAGGGAAACCACCTCTCCATCGCGGATAACAAATGGGTGACTACACTTGGGACATTGATGGACACGATAGGCGCTACCTTGTACCCCTTCAATGACCTCTGGGTGAAGCAGATAGAAGGTAATGGCCTTCTCTGCCACTGCCGACATCGGCTCCCGCTCCACGGCAGCCCGAATCTTCAGATTCCGGTGCAGCTCAGGTGAGAGATACAGGGTCACCTTCTGCTTGGACTCTGTGCCTTCCACTACCTCTGGCCGATGATTCATGGCTAACCGCTTTCTTTGAATTGCTTGCCAAACTTGGGGCCTATCATAGCCAGTCTGCCGGCTTGACGGCAAGTTTTTAACAATCTGTAACAAACAATTTTCTTGATGGCCCTCTGTGGATACCTGCGGCTGGGGGAGTAGGCTAGGTGGAAGACAAGGAGAGGAATGTCCAATCCCTATGGAACGCTTGATCAACACCCTCAGCAAAAATTTCTCTAGCTGGGGCCGCCGTGCCCTGGTGCAGGCCAGCGATGGTTTGGCCAGCTTGAGAGACACTGCCGTGGATAACGGCAATCTGTTACTCTGCAAGGCTCGCATCGCGTTCGCGGATGCCAGCTTCACCACCCTAAAGGCAATTCGGTCTCGCTTTGGCGCCAGTCGCTGACGGTTGGGCAGAAGCACCCTGCTAGCCGCCCAGATCTTGCAGCCGATAGAGGCTGGCATAGAGCCCGCTGAGGGCCATGAGCTCGGCATGGGATCCCTGCTCTTTGAGTTCCCCCCGCTGCAGAACCAAGATGCGATCCACATCGCGGATGGTGGAAAGGCGGTGGGCGATGATCAGGGCGGTGCGATCCCGCAGCAGGGTGTCTAGAGCGGATTGCAGGAGGGCTTCGGTGCCCACATCCAGGCTGGCGGTGGCTTCGTCCAAAACCAAGATTTTGGGATCCCGCCACATGGCCCGCACAAAGCTGATAAGCTGTTTCTGGCCGCTGGAGAGGTTGCTGCCCCGCTCTCGCACAGGGGTGGCGTAGCCTTGGGGCAAATTGCGGAGGAAGTCATGCAGGTTGAGTTGGCGGGCGACCTGCTCCACTGCCGCTAGATCTGCCTTCTCTCCTAGGGTGATGTTTTGCTGGATATCCCCGGAAAATAAGAATCCATCCTGCAGAATTACCCCTAGGTGGCGGTGCAGCTCGGCTTGGGGGAGATCGCGAATATCGACACCGTCGATGCGAATGGAGCCGTGGGTTACGTTATAGAGGCGGCAGAGCAAGCGAATGATGGAGCTTTTCCCGGCTCCCGTGGGCCCCACCAGGGCCACTTTTTCTCCGGGGCGGATGGTGAAGGTGAGGTCTTTGAGCACCCACTCCCCGGGGTTGTAGGCAAACCAGACGTGCTCAAACTGCACCTCTCCTCTGGCATCGGGGGGTAGGTGGCGGGGCTGAGCGGGATCCCGGATGGCGACCGGCAGGCTGAGGATGGCGTCGATGCGCTCGACGGCGGTGAACCCCGCCTGTAGGGCCGTAAACTTTTCGGCCAACTGCCGCAGCGGGTTGAAAAACCGTTGCGAAAAGAGAATAAAGGCGTAGAGGCTGCCAAAGGTGAGGGGTTCCCCGGGCAGGGGCAGGGATCCCGTCCATCCCCCTCCAAGTGAGCCCCTACCGGCTGACATCACCTGCTGCCCGCCCACCCAGAGCAAAGCCGCCACGGCCAGCCAAGACACCCACTCCAAAACGGCAGAAAGGGCAGAATCATAGAGGATGGTTTGATCCACTTCCTGGATGTAGCGGCGGTTTATGGTTTGAAAAATCTCGCTGTTCAACCGCTCCCGGCGAAACAGTTGCACAACGACAATGCCCAAGATGTTCTCCTGGATCCAGGAGTTCAGTTTGGAGAGTTCTTCGCGCACGCGAAAGTTGGCATCGCGAAAGCGGCGCTGCAACTCGAGGACAACGGCGCTGATGGGCAGGACGATCAAGATCAGCAGCAAGCCCAGATCCCAGCGTTGGCTGAGCATGACCACCGCGATCACCCCCAGGGTAAACAGGTCGCTGACAATGCCGACGGCACCGGTGGAAAAGACATCCCCCAAGGCTTCCACATCGTTGGTGATGCGGGTGATCAACTTACCCACCGGGGTGCGGTCGAAAAACTGAGCCGGCAAGGCCAGAATGTGGGCGAAGAGATCGTCGCGGATGTCGCGAGTCATCAATTGCCCCAGCTTTTGGCTGACATACCCTTCCAGGGCTTGAAAGAGCCAGCGAACCAGCACCGTCAGGATCAACAGACCCACATAGGGCCAAAGGTCGGCGAGGATCCCGGCCTCACCTCGTTCCAGCGATCGGGCAATGGGGCCATCCAGAGCCCGCTGCAGAATCAAGGGCTGCACCGCATCCGCCAGCGCCAAGGGAGGCAGAAAGGCCAAGGCGGCCAACAGTAGCTTCAGGTGCCGACGGGCGTAGGGCCAGAGGAGCCGCAGCAGCCGCCAATCGCTTTCTCGCCGAGGGCGGGGATCCCTACTTAAATCGGTATCGGGGGGAGAGGCGGCAAGGCTCACAGGCTTACACCCGAGAACAACAAAGACAACTCATAGAGAGCAGTAAACTACCCGACTCCGACCGCTAAAGCGGTACGGAGCGGGCTTTCGGTAGCCCTGCAGTTGGCAAGCCAACCACGAACCTCTAGGCTGGTTTACGACAGCCCCCAAAAGCGCAATCACATTCGCACCATTCAAATCCGCATCCCCTTCCCATCCACAGTGTCCACACTTAAACTTCTTTCCACTGCGGTAGGATTGCGCAGGGTCGGGATGAATGTGCAAACACCGGTGGCAGGTCTGCGACGTGTAGGCAGGCGGCACCAGAATCAAAGCAACCCCTGCACGCAGAGCCTTGTACTCCAAAAATTGACGGAGTTGATAAAACGCCCAACTGTTGGCCCTGCGCCGTTCAGTTTTACTGCGGGGTTGTTGGTTGATGCGCTCCCGGATCCCTGTCAGGTCTTCCAGGGCGATAGCGCTGTTTGTCGCCTTTGCCCTAGAGACAATAGCTTTGGAGATGCGATGATTGACCCACGCCTGAAAGCGTCTTTCCTTGCCAGACAGCCGTTGCAACAGTTCTCTGCATCTGCGCCGCGAACTGCGGGTGCCCTTACTGGCTTTGCGTTGAAGTACCGCCCTCAACCGCGAGTGATGGTCTCGGACTTTGTTCAACTGCTGTCCATTCCAGTTATCTCCTTCCGATGTATGAGCAATATCCGTCCTTCCCAAGTCCACCCCCAGCACTCTGCCCGTGCGTTGCGGCGGGGATGGCTCCGCTTCCACGCAGATCTGAATAGAGTAGGAGCCGTCTTTGCGCTTGACCAGAGTGGCAGATTTGGGATTGGAGCCTGCCAACTGTTCTCTCTGGTAACGGCCAATCGCCAGCTCAAAGCGCTCTCGACCCTCCACCGTGGTCAGCGACACCGTCCAGTCTTTCTCGCGAAACGAAAAGATACGGGCATCGTAGGTCGCAAAGCCTCTCTTGAACGCTTTGACCGGACGGTTTTTCTGTTGGGCAACTTTACGGGCGCCGGCCAGCCGTCTGCAGACCTGCTGAGCCAAGTTACTGGACAAGCCGAACCGGGCACGGATTTCGCGGTAGCACAGAGACTGGAGCTTAACGGCGTTGGCGACTTTCTCCGGCGTGTTCTGGTTGACCCAGTTCAAGGCTTGGCCAAAAGCCTCCAAAGTCGCGTCCAATTTGGCGGCTTGCGACTGGGACACCTTGAGCTTGCAGGAGACGGTCAGGACTTGGGTCATGGTTCTATTGTGACTTCCGCATTCCTCCCGGCACTGACCCTACGGGTACAGTGCGGGGCTCCTGCGATTTCTAGCTGATCTACTCTAAGCGCTCTCCCTGAGGGAGAGGGAGTTTGGGATCCGCAAGGGTTTCCTCGCCATTGGGAATGGCTATAGCTGCACCCCTAATGGCTCTGGGACGGACGGAAAACTGGCCGCTTCAGGAGCTTCTGGCCGCTCGGTTCGGGCAGGCTGTAGGCAGCTTGATGAGGAGAAACCGGCAATGTCTTACTCAACCTCTTACTCCGTGTCTTACTCGAAAATCTTTTTCCCAGTTTGGGTGGCGGGGCTGGTGTTGTTGATTGGCGGTGGGATCCTGTTTGTCCTGCTGCGGGCTTTTGGGCTACCTATTGGGGAGCTGGCCGATTGGGCCATTGGGATCGCCAGCTTTTGGTGGCTGGTGGTGATCGTCACCCTTCCCTGGAACCTCTACTTTCAGGCCAAGGCCGTTCAGCAGGAGGCGGTCGTGTCTCAGGAACGAGGGATCCCGGTGGAAGATTCAACCTTGGCTTTCCTACAAAAGCTCAGCCGCTGGTCGTTGCGCGTGGCCATTGCCCTGCATGGGCTGTCGGCTCTAGCTTTCTATGGCTTGGCCGTTGGGCAAGTCACCCCCATTGGCTACCCCAGCGCCGTGGCTGCGGTGTTGTTAACGGCTCTGCGCCCGGCCATCCGGGGCTACGAGTATTTGGCCGACCGCTTGGCCCAGTTGCAAGGGCAAATCCAGATCCCTCGCGAAGATGCCCTCGAGCTGGCGGAACGACTAGAGCAGTTGCAGCGCCAAGTCGAGCAGTTGCAGGAGCAATGGGATCCCGGCAAACCTGGCTCTTGGGCCCAACAGGAGGAAGAAACCCGGCGCTACCTACGGCAGGAGCTGGCCGCGCTCAAGGCCCAACTGGAACAGTTGCGGGCCAGCAACGAGCTGGAGCACAGCCAACTGCGCCAAGAGACCCGCCAAGCTGTGACTCAGCTCAGTGTGGATAGCCAATTTCTCGGCCATGTGCGGGAGATCCTGCGCTTCATCAAGGAAGCCTAGCGGGATCCGTTGTTCAGTCCTTCCAACTGAGCGGAAAACTGAGAAGGAACAAGCTTGGTGCCCACCCCGGCATCGGTCAAAATCTCCAGCAGTAGAGAGTGAGGGGATCCCCCATCCAGAATGTGGGCTGCCCGTACCCCTTGTGCCAAGGCGCGAATGCAACACTGCACCTTCGGGATCATGCCGCCCTTGACGACACCGGCTTGGATCAACTGGCGAGCCGTCTCGATATCCAGCAACGTAATCAGAGAGCTGCGATCCTGAGGATCTTTGAGAATGCCAGGGGTGTCGGTGAGCAAAATCAGCTTTTCTGCCCCCAGAGCAGCCGCCAGTTCTCCCGCCACCGTATCGGCGTTGATGTTGTAGGCTTGGCCCGTCTCATCGGCAGCCACACTGGAGATCACCGGAATCTGTCCACCTTCCAATAGGGTTTGCAGCAACTGGGGGTTGATACTGCTCACTTCCCCAACAAAGCCGATCTCTGCCCGGCCCTGGGATCGCGCTTTGATCAAGTTGCCATCCCGCCCGCACAGCCCCACCGCCGATCCGCCGGCCAAGCTGATGAGCTGGACGATCTGCTTGTTGACCTTGCCCACCAACACCATCTCCACTACTTCCATGGTGGCGGCATCGGTAACCCGCAAGCCATCTACAAACTTGAAGGGAATGTCCAGTTTTTGTAGCCAACTGTTGATCTCCGGCCCCCCCCCATGCACCAACACCGGGCGGATCCCCACACAGGCCAGAAAGACGATGTCTCGGAGCACCTCGGCCCGTCGCTCTTGGTGCACCATGGCTGCGCCGCCGTATTTGATGACAATAACGCGGCCCTGGTACTGCTGAATGTAGGGTAAAGCCTCGATGAGGATCTGCGCCCGCGTAAGGGGATCACACGCCGACCCGGTCGCCTCAGAAAGGGAAGAGTTGGTTTGCACTGCTGTAAGTCCCTAGAAGTCCAGAAAACCTGACCTAGAGTATCCCATTCTGCTTGCAAAGCAGATCTCAGGCTTTGGGCGTCAACTGGTGGTTTTTTTTCAAGCTCGCTTCCCCAACCCAAGGACAATTTGGTTGAGGAATCGCCGTCAATCTTCAGGTATGGAACGGGATCGCCAGCAAAGGCAACAGGGACAACCCCAACCAGGCCCAACCCCGAATTAAAGAAAAATGGGGCGGGGGATCGACGGGCCCTGACTCTGCCTGCTGCAGCAGGGCATCGATACGCTCCTGCAGCCGTTGCCCTGAGTCCGAACTCACGGTCATTGCAAAGCCAACCCAGGCCGCCGCCGGTTGCTCCACCACGCCATAGCCCACCACCTGCAGCAGGGCCTCTCCCAACAGCAAGGGATCCACCCGTTGGGCCGCCCAGCGATCCGCCCGCAGTTCCCGCAGAGTGAGCAATTCCTGCCAGAGGGCCTCGGTGTTGGGCAGCCAGCCGGTGAGGCGTCGCAGCCAGCCCACCCCAAACATCCAGAGGGTGTCGCGGTAGTGGCGATGGGCTTCTTCGTGAGCGATTACAGCCCGCAAGTGCTCATCATCCAACTGCTCCAGCAGGCCGCGGCTGACCACCAACTGGGCATTCCACACCCCCACTTGAGCAGCAAAAGGGATCTCCAAATCCAGCACATAGGCCGGAGAGCCATGCAAATCCACCTGGGCCAGAGCTTGCAGATGGGCACGTCGATAGGAGCGCCAGTATTCCCAAATCCAGTGCAAGGCCACGCCGCCGGCCACGGCCAGCAACAGCAGAGCACAGCCGTAGCAGAACCAGCCCCCCACCCCGGCCATTTGTCCCCACGGCCCCATCCAGGCCAAGGCCAAAGCAGTGGTCAGCAACAGCAGCGGGGGCAGCAAGAAGTGGATCCAAGCCCGCTGCCAACGTCGGCTCCACCCGCCCCCCTTATCCAGGCGCACTTGCACCCGCCACAGCCAACTGAGGCCCAAGCCCAGCAATAACATGCCCAAGTGGCTCATCGCGGATCCCTCCTGGCTTGACGGGCCGCCCGCAGCCGTTCGGCAATCGCCTGCAACTGGGACACACTGGCCTGATCCAGGCTATCGGCAAAGGCTGCCACCGTATCGGGATCCCCCACGGCCAAAAACTGCTGCAGGTGGGTGAAGGCCCTGAGGCTGGCCGCTTCCTGACGCGAAAGACGAGGCCGCCACAGCATGGGCAGATTCCGCCCTTGGGGATCGGTGCGGCGCTCACAGCTCACCCAGCCCTTCTGGCTTAAGCGCTGCAAAACTGTAGTCACAGAGGCATAGGCCAGCTCCCGATCCGGATCGGCCAAGATGCGCTCGTGGATTTGACGGGTGCTGGCGCTGCCCAGATCCCAGAGGATCTCCAAGATTTCCGATTCCAGAGGGCCCAGCGACAGTTGCTTGGGACGATGCTTGGGCAACATGAGCCTTTGCCGGTGTAGGAACTTTTATCTAGACTAACCGTTGCAGTCTCAAACCCCTCAGCCATTTTTAAGGATCCGCTAAGCTCGAAGATGGTGGTTCTTTGTGCTGTTACTTCCCATGGCTGCTCCCACCTATTACACCATCACCTTCGGCTGCCAAATGAACCGCGCCGATACCGAGCGCATGGCCGGGATCCTGGAGTCCCTGGGGTATGTGGCCACCGAAGATGAGTTGCAGGCGGACTTAGTTCTCTACAACACCTGCACCATCCGCGACAATGCTGAGCAAAAGGTCTATTCCTACCTGGGCATCCAGGCACAGCGCAAGCGCAAGAACCCGGCCATCAAGCTGATCGTGGCCGGCTGTGTGGCCCAGCAAGAGGGGGAGAAATTGTTGCGCCGCGTCCCTGAGCTGGATCTGGTCATGGGCCCCCAGTACGTGAACCGCCTTGGGGATTTGCTGGCGCAGGTGGAAGCCGGAAACCAGGTGGTGGCCACCGAGCCGGTTGAGATCCCAGAAGACATCACCAAGCCCCGCCGCGACAGCCAGGTCACTGCTTGGATCAATGTCATCTACGGTTGCAACGAGCGCTGCACCTACTGCATCGTGCCGCGGGTGCGAGGGCAAGAGCAGTCCCGACAGCCCCAGGCCATTCGCGCCGAAATCGAAGACGTGGCCAGAGCGGGCTACCGCGAGGTGACGTTGCTGGGGCAGAACATCGACGCCTACGGACGGGATCTGGATCCGAAAACCAACCTGGCCAGCTTGTTGCGCTTCGTCCATTCGGTGGAAGGTATTGAACGGATTCGCTTTGCCACCAGCCACCCGCGCTACTTTACCGAGGAGCTGATCGCCACCTGCGCCGAGCTGCCCAAAGTCTGCGAGCACTTCCACATTCCCTTCCAGGCGGGCAGCAACGAAGTGCTCAAGCGGATGCGGCGCGGCTACACCCACGAGCGCTATCGCCAGATCATCCAGCTCATCCGCCAATACATGCCCGAAGCCGCCATCAGCGCCGATGCCATTGTCGGCTTTCCGGGAGAGACCGAAGCTCAGTTCCAAGAAACCCTGCAACTGGTGCAGGACATTGGCTTTGACCAAGTGAACACTGCTGCCTACTCCCCCCGTCCCGGCACCCCTGCCGCCGAGTGGCCCGACCAGGTGCCTGAAGAGGAAAAAAGCGACCGCCTGCAACGGCTGAACCGACTGGTGGCCGAGGTGGCTGCCGCTCGCAGCGCCCGACTCTTAGGCCAGGTGCAAGAGGTGCTGGTGGAAGGCCCCAACCCGAAAAACCCCCGCCAGGCGATGGGGCGTACCCGCGGCAATCGCTTGGTGTTCTTTGAAGGGAATCCGGAGCAACTGCAGGGATCCCTGGTGCCGGTGCGCATTACCGCCACGCGAGCTTTTTCGCTGACCGGAGAGGCAGTTACCGTCCGCGCGAGCGGGCCATAGGATGAAGGCTCTCACAAACACAACTTTCCCCAGTTCCCTCTTGTCCGATTGCGCCGGCGGAGCGCCTCTCCAGGGAGCTGTTTCGCTGAGAAAAACCATGCCCTCCTGGGTGAACAGCTTTAAGGCAACCGCCAGGCAGTCACTGCCCTTTCCGCCACGCCGACCAGGGCACAACCACCGCCCTAGCTAGCTTTCTTCCGCGCAGCAGTAGAACGGAGCTTCATACACAACGTTTTGGCAACAGCAACAGGCCGGCGCTGGAACAGGCCCCGAATACCTGCCCTGCCTAGCGCAAGATTTCAAAATCCAAAACGGGCTCTGTCTGGGTCACGCGGTAGTACCCGGCCTGGGTACGAACCGAAGCCTGATAGGGACTGGGCAAATCTAGCGAGCGCAGGGGTGGGATGTTGGTGCGTTGGTTCAGCAGCGTGGTGAAGAAGGCGGTGGTCTGCCGGGCCTGGGAGCGCACCACCTCCTCAGGGAAAATGACCGGATCCACATTCCTGCCTGTATCCAACAGGATCCTATCCAGGGCATCTCCCACCGGATAGGAAGGATAGGCAATTTGGGCCAAGGCGGATCCAATCGGGATCCCGGCGGACAGACAACCCAGAAGAATGGCCAAAGTCAGACGCATGTGCTGGGATTCCTCCTGCGCTACAGCTTTTCCTCAACACCGGAAAAAAGGGGGGGTTGGACGTTGCCAATCAACCTTGATCCCCGTGCAGCCTACCTTTTGACCGGCGGCTAGAGCGGATTCTACTCGAAATGCCTCAATTGGCAACCGCCTGCAACCCAATGGAGGGCCAACATGACAAAGGATCTCGCCGCCGACTAGGATCAGGATGCTCTGCTTGGGAGCCTTCAGCCTGTGAGTGTTTGTGTTCGCCTTGCCCCCAGTCCAACTGGAAATCTGCACATCGGCACCGCCCGGACGGCAGTGTTCAACTGGCTGTATGCCCGTCGCCACGGTGGCCGGTTCATTTTGCGCATTGAGGACACCGATCGCGATCGCTCTTTGCCCCGTTACACCCGCAATATTTTGGCAGGCCTGGCCTGGTTGGGTCTGGACTGGGATGAAGGGCCGATCTACCAATCCAAGCGCATCGAGCGCTACCAAGCAGTGGTGCAGCAGCTTCTAGATCAAGGGCTGGCCTACCGCTGCTATGTCAGCGAGGCGGAGCTGGAGGAGATGCGCGCTGCCCAGAAGGCCGCCGGCAAAGCCCCCCGCTACGACAACCGCCACCGCTTTCTCACCGAAGCCCAGCGACGAGCCTACGAAGCCGAGGGTCGGCAGCCGGTGATCCGCTTCAAAATCGAGGAGCCCCTGGAAGTGTCTTGGGTGGATCTCATCCGCGGCCCCATTACCTGGAACACCCAGGATTTGGGAGGAGACATGGTCATTGCCCGAGCGGATGGCTACCCTCTCTACAACTTGGCGGTGGTGGTGGATGATATTGACATGGGCATCACCCATGTGATTCGCGGCGAAGATCACATCGGCAATACCCCCAAGCAGATTTTGCTCTACCGCGCTCTTGGCTACGAACCTCCCCAGTTCGCCCATTCTCCTTTAATCCTGAACCCGGAAGGGAAAAAGCTCTCCAAACGGGATGGGGCAACTTCGGTAGCAGAGTTCCAGCAACTGGGCTTTTTGCCGGAAGCTCTCAAGAACTATTTGGCTTTGCTCAGTTGGTCGCCCCCGGATGGGGAAGAGCTTTTCTCTTTGGAAAAGGCGGCTGCGCTGTTCGACTTTGACCGGGTTAACCGTGCGGCTGCCCGCTTTGACTGGGACAAACTCAACTGGATCAACAGCCAGTACATCAAGCGGCTTTCTCCGCCAGAACTGGTAGAACGGCTCACCCCCTTTTGGCAGGCGGCAGGGTTTGACCTTTCCGGAGTGCCGGATCCCACCTGGTTGGAAGATGTGGCCCGCCTGATTGCCGATGGTATCGACCGCCTGGCAGAGGCTCCTCCGCTCAGCCGCTTTTTGTTTCAGGAGCCCCTCAGCTACACGTTGCCAGCTCTGGAACAGTTGCGCCTGCCTGGGGTGGCAGAGGCTATGGCTGCTATGGCTGCCACGCTGGCTGCTGCCGAGCTGCCTCAGGTTAACGACTCCGTCCCGCTGACGCGAATGGTGGACAGCTTGAAGCCGCTGGTGGATCAGGTGGCCAAAGCCCAGAACATGAAAAAGGGCCTGCTGATGAAGAGTTTGCGGGCCGCCCTGACAGGGGATCTGCAGGGGCCGGATTTGCTGCAATCTTTTGCGCTTCTGCAGCGGCGGGGCTGGGCTTTGGGGCGGTTAGAGGCTGTGCAGAAGTTGGTTCCTTGTTGATGGAAGCCCATCTCTTGCTGTCATGCCTTCGGTTGCCTCTGTTGAAAGTGCTCCGCACCGCTGCCGCAATCGGGATCCCATGCTGCTAGGCCAGCTACAGGCTGCAAACCAAATTGTCCAAGAACTGGTGCTGCTCTCTTCTCAGCTAGAAATCGCAGGAGCCCCGCACTGTACCCGTAGGGTCAGTGCCGGGAGGAATGCGCTTTGATGAAGTACAATGAACTTATGAGCCAAGTCCTGACCGTCTCCTGTAAGCTCAAGGCGTCCCAGTCGCAAGCCGCCAAATTGGACGCGACGATGGATGTCTTTGTGCAGGCATTGAACTGGGTCAACCAGAACACGCCGGAGAAGATCGTCAACGCGGTCAAGTTGCAATCCCTTTGCTACTACGAGATTCGAGCCCGATTCGGCTTGTCCAGTAACTTGGCTCAACAGGTGTGCAGACGGGTGGCAGGCGCTCGCAAAGTGGCGAGACAGCGCAACCGTCCGGTTAAAGAGTTCAAGCGTGGGTTCGTTACCTACGACGCACGCATCTTCTCGTTCCGTCAAAAAGACTGGACGGTGTCGCTGACCACGGTGGAAGGGAGAGAACGCTTTGAGCTAGCCATTGGTAACTACCAGCGTGGGATGCTGGCTGGCTCTAACCCCAAATCGGCCACCCTAGTCCAGCGGAAGGATGGCTCCTACTACATCCAGATTTGCGTAGAGGAAAAGCCACCCAAGCAACAAGATACCGACAGGGTGATCGGGGTGGACTTGGGAAGGACGGATATCGCCCATACGTCAGAGGGGGACAACTGGAATGGACAGCAGCTGAACAGAGTCCGCGACCACTACTCCCGACTGAGGGCGGCACTCCAACGCAAAGCCAGTAAGGGCACACGCAGTTCGCGGCGCAGATGCAGAGAACTGCTGCAACGGCTGTCTGGCAAGGAGAGGCGCTTTCAAGCGTGGGTCAATCATCGCATCTCCAAAGCTATTGTCTCTAGGGCAAAAGCTACCAACAGCGCTATTGCTCTGGAAGACCTGACAGGGATCCGGGAAAGGGTCAATCAACAGCCACGCAGCAAAGCCGAGCGGCGTAGGACCAACAGTTGGGCGTTCTACCAACTACGTCAGTTTCTGGAGTACAAGGCGAGGGTTGCAGGGGTTTCTCTGATTCTTGTGCCGCCCGCCTACACGTCGCAGACCTGTCACAAGTGTTTACACATCCATCCCGATCCTGCGCAATCCTACCGCAGTGGCAAGTCGTTCAAGTGTGGGCACTGTGGATGGGAAGGGGATGCGGATTTGAATGGTGCGAATGTGATTGCGCTCTTGGGGGCTGTCGTAAACCAGCCTAGAGGTTCGTGGTTGGCTTGCCAACTGCAGGGCTACCGAAAGCCCGCCCTGTACTGCGAAGCAGTCAGGGTCGAGTAGTTTACGCTCCCTACACCCACTTGGAGCTGAAGATCATCGACGATGGCTGTGGTATGCCGGCGTCCAAGAGTGGGGTGGATCCCGCCCAGCCGTCTGGCCATGGACACGGGTTGCTCAACATGCGCTACCGAGCCGAGTTGATCGGGGCAAGCATTGCTTGGCGTAATCGCCGCTTTGGCAGTGGCACAGTGGTGGAACTGCGGATCTCTTTGCCGCCGAGTTCCTAATCTTGTCCCCAGCCCAGTCTTTTCAAGGTAGCAGACGCAGCATTTTCGGTCTCAACCTGTTCTATAGTCGTTTAAGCTCAACGGATCCCCGGTTGTCTGACCCGTTTGTAGGGGATCCTCTCACGCTGGCAAGGCGGAGTTTTTGCGCTGTCGTTAACACTGCGAGGAGAAGCATCTGTGGCCTATCGTGTGACTTTGATCCCTGGGGATGGCATCGGCCCGGAAGTGGCCAAGGCGATGACCACGGTCTTGGAGGCTACTGGGGTTCGGTTCGAATGGATCCCGGTAGAAGCAGGAGTGGAGGTGATCGAGAAATACGGCACCCCCTTGCCACCCCAGGTGTTGGAGTCCATTCGGGAAACCAAAGTGGCGATCAAAGGGCCGATTGGCACTCCCGTAGGTACTGGCTTTCGTTCGGTCAACGTAGCCATTCGCAAGGAGCTGGATCTCTACGCCAATCTGCGCCCGGCCAAATCCATGCTCGGTGTCAAAAGCCCTTTTCAAGACATTGACCTAGTGGTGGTGCGGGAAAATACTGAAGATCTCTATGCCGGGATCGAGTTTGAACGGGGCACGCCGGAAGCCATCCAAGCGCGGGAGGAAATGATGCGCCTCTCCGGCAAACCCATCCGCGAGGGATCCGCCATCGGCATCAAGCCCATTTCGGACTTCGGCAGCCGCCGCATTGTCAAATTTGCCTTTGAGTACGCCCGCCAGAATGGCCGCAAGAAGGTGACGGCAGTGCACAAAGCCAACATCATGAAATTCACCGATGGCTTGTTTCTGCGGGTGGCGCGGGAGGTGGCCCAGGAGTATCCCGACATCGAGTTTGAAGATCGCATCGTGGACAACATGTGCATGCAACTGATGCAAAAGCCGCAGCTCTACGATGTGCTGGTGCTCACCAACCTCTATGGGGACATCATTTCCGACTTGTGCGCGGGGATGATCGGCGGGCTGGGGGTGGCGCCGGGGGCCAACATCGGCGACGGCATTGCGGTTTTTGAGGCCATTCACGGCTCTGCTCCCAAATATGCCGGCCAAAACAAAGTCAACCCCTGCGCTCTGATCCTCTCCGGGGCGATGATGCTGCGCTACCTAGGAGAGCGGGAGGCTGCCGCAAGGGTGGAGGCGGCGGTGCAGGCGGTGATCGCCGAGGGCAAGCAGGTCACCTATGACCTGGCCACAGGGGATCCCGTCGGCACTCAGGAGATGGCAGAGGCCATTGCTGCCCGCGTGCGGGAGATGGCTTCGCAGTAGGGTTTGGCGTCAAATGTTCTGATCCCAGGCTCCCCAAGGGAGGGGGGCTAGAGGACTCAATACCCCAAAACCGGATCCACCACCCCCAGCAAGGGATCCCCGGCCCGGAAGCGCCGCACATTTTCTCGCACCCGCTTAGAGAGGGCTGGGACAATCATGGCATCGGTAAGAGCAGTGTGGGGGGTAATCAGGCAGTTGGGCAAGCTCCAGAGGGGATGCCCATCCGGTAGGGGCTCGGGATCCGTGACATCCAAGGCGGCCCCGCGAATGACCCCCTGCTGCAGGGCGGCCACCAAGTCGGAGGTCACGATGTGCTTGCCTCGCGCCACATTCACCAGCCAGCACTGGGATCCCATCTGCTCCAACTCAGCTTGGGCGATGATCCCCTCGGTTTCCGGCGTGAGGGCCAAAGCCAGGATCACCACATCTGCCCCTGCCAACACCGTTTGCCGTTCCGCGAGTGTCACCACCCGCGTGGCCCCCGGCAAGGGATCCGCCTTGCGACGCACCACGTCGATGGAGCACTGAAAAGGCTGCAACAGCTTGATCAACTCTTGGGCGATGCCCCCGGCCCCAAAAATGACCACGCGGCTGCCCCAGAGGCTGGTACCGGAGCCTTCCTGCCACGTTTGGGCCAAGGCGCGGATCTTCAAGTCGCGCAAGCCGGCCAAGGTCAAGGCCAAGGCATGTTCTGCCACCGGTTGAGCATAGACTCCCTTGCCACAAGTCCACACATAGGCAGGATGCAAAACCCCTGCCCGGACAAAAGGCTCTACCCCTGCCCAGGGCAGCTGCACCCAGCGGATCCCTTTCCCTTCCGCCAGACAACGCTTCAGGCCAGGCACATCAAAGGCATCGGCCCAGACCAAGGCTTCTGCTTCTGCCAGGGGCACAATTTCGCCACCCCCTGCCAAAACAGCCTCTTTGAGCCAGGGGCGAAGATGGCCGGGTTCGACGGCAATGCGTTTGCCTTGGATGCCCATAGGAACCATTGGATAAGGCTTTCCCCTTGCCAGGATACTGTCGGCAGAGCGAGAGATGGCATGCACGGGCAGCCGCAAAAACCGGTGATCGAGTGTTAAGGGATCCCAAAGGGATCCTGGGCCACTTCCATAGGATCGCTAGGGTGAAAATTAGGGCTGCTGTGTTGGCTCAATCCTTAAGTAGGTAGCATTCCCCAATGACCCTATCCGAACTGCTGATCTTGGTGACGCTGCTCTTTCCCGGGATCCTGTTGTCGCTCATTGTGATGGGAACCTTTGCCGCAGGGGGATAATCATCTCCCAATGACAATGGTGAAGCCCTAAAGACGTGAAGACATGTCCAAAACCAAGCTGAGCGCCTGGGTCATGGGCTGGGGGTTAGCCTGCACTGCTGCTCTCTTTTTGCCCAGCGTGGCTGCTCAAGCTCAGGTGACCCTCGGTGTGCAGCCGGTGCGGGTGGTGCAAGGGATCCCTTTGTACCAGAAGGAGGTTTGGGTTGGAGACAATCGGATCCCCGTTTCTATCGTGGTCATTTCTCTCGCAGCGGGCCAACTGCGGCCTATCTGGGCTGCACCTGCGGGGCTGGTGGGTCTGGGGGAGCTGTCTTCCTTTGGCCCCGAACAGGGGGCAGTGGCCGCCATTAACGGTGGGTTTTTCAACCGCAACACCCGTCAGCCGCTGGGGGCAATTCGTCGGGATGGCCGTTGGATCTCCAGCCCCATTTTGGGTCGTGGGGTCATCGCCTGGTCGGATGGGACGGCAGGGCAAAAAGGAGGATCCGTGCGCTTTGCCCGTTTGCGGATGCAAGCAGAGCTGCGCAATGCCATTGGGGATCAAATCCCAGTGGTGGGCATCAATACAGGCTATATCCTGCCCGGCATCTCCCAGTTCACCCCCGACTGGGGATCCACCTACACCACCCAAACGGACGACGAAATGCTCGTGATGGTGCGGCAGGATCAGGTGCAAGAAATTCTGGTGGCTGGCCTGGCCGGCAGTTTGACGGTACAGATTCCCAGTGAGGGGTATGTATTGGCAGG
Source organism: Thermostichus sp. OS-CIW-26 (assembly GCF_054058395.1). Classification (NCBI taxonomy): domain Bacteria; kingdom Bacillati; phylum Cyanobacteriota; class Cyanophyceae; order Thermostichales; family Thermostichaceae; genus Thermostichus; species Thermostichus sp. OS-CIW-26. The sequence continues at coordinate 40,324 of NZ_JBSSAG010000013.1, forward strand.
GCGGGGGCTAGAAGGTGCCCTAGAAGCCCGCAAGCTGGTTCCCGGGGATCGCCTCAGCCTTCATCTGCGCTTGGATCCGCCCGAGCTGGAGGCCTATCCCCACATCCTAGGGGCAGGGCCGCTCTTGCTCTTGGATGGGCAGGTGGTTTTGGATGCCCGATTGGAGGCATTTCAACCCCTCTTTCGCAGGCAGCGAGCCGCCCGCAGTGCCATTGGTCAACTGGACAGCGGACATTTGCTGCTGGTTACCGCCGGCAATGCCCAGGAAAATCAAGGGCTCACCCTGCTGGAGATGGCACAGTTGATGCAGCAATTGGGCTGTCGCCATGCCCTGAACTTGGATGGGGGCAATGCTTCCACCTTGGTGCTGGGGGGAGAAGCCGTCAATTGGGAACACCGGCACCCAGAAGCCAGCCCACCCAACAGTGAGACGGATCCCAGTCCCTCCCGGCGGCGCACACCCCGAGTTCACAATGGCCTAGGGTTTTTCCCAAGCCCAAGTCGGTGACAGAAAACTTTTGTGCCGGCGGGATGGAGTCTTTTCCCTTTGATCCAGGGATCGAGGGTGGGATCCCCGGACTTTCTGGCTGATTGGATGAGGGGTCAAGTATTCTCCAGGATTGGATCTACCTTCTCAACAAAAATCTCTCCTCGCCAGAGGAAGGACTCGGCTTTGATTGCGCAATGGGATCCCGGCAATCTCAGCACCCAAAGCCCCAGAGCTTTTTCAGGTCAATTTTAAGTGGGATCCAAACTGAACGCCCAATGCTCATTTCTCATAACAGAAATAGAGATTAAATTAAGTAGAAAACATTGGCCTTGAGACCGGTAAGAAAAATGATCAAAGAGGCGATCTCTTGAAGAAGACGACCTCAGAGTATAAAAGGCACGCAATTCTTTACGCTTCTGCTAAATCAGATGCTGGTTTTCAAAAAAGTATTGTCAATAATCCATTTTTTGACGAAGATGATTGACGAATTTATATTTCTTCACTCTCGAGGTTAGAAATTAACTCCTTGGACTTTTGGTTACAATTCTCTCTACTACGAATGTTCGCTAATGTGTAGGCCTACCCGGCTCCCGACCAAATGTATAGTTATTTTAAAAATGACTATCTCTCCTGGTGGACAAGGCTTTTGGGGTAGGTTGACCCTTGCTCCTCTCTCGTGGGTGGGCTGCTGGTACTGGCATTCCTGTTTGTGAGAGTTAATCTTATTTGGAAGAAATTGATCTTTTTCTCAAATTTTTATAGAGCACCTCTATACTCAAGTGAGATAGCCCCACACACAAGCTTCTGGGCTAGGCCTGAAATTTTATTGAGATCCCCTGTCAAAGCTTTTCAGGTATTGCCTCTTGTGCCAAAAGGCTAGGATGGGCAAGGATTGTATTTTCTATTACTCTATTGGGGATGATTTGTATGCCAGCTAGAAGCAGAACCGACTCATTGACGGATACGCACAGGTGGTGTTTCATGGAATCCATAGCCGACGCTCTCCACCACTTGTAGGCCTTGTAACCTAGGGCCGTGTTCTCTAGCCTGCTCGCGAGATAGAACGTGGTTTGCACTGCTTCTCCAAATCCTATGCCTTCCTCCAAGGATGCCGCTCCTGTAGCCCGCGCCAAACAGCCTGCGGCTCAAGCCAGCCCTGCTGCCGGCGAGCTTTTCCTTCAGCAGAATGGATCCCTCTCCGCCCAGTTGGTTCCCCAGGGATCCCTGCAGCTTTACACCCACCCCAGCCGGGGCATGTTTACGCCCGTCATGGCTCAGGCGATGCGCTTGGCAGGCCAGGGAACGCGGGTGCTGATCGTGCAATTTCTCAAGGGTGGGATCAACCAGGGGCCCGAAAATCGTCTCTCCCTGGGCAGATCCTTGGAGTGGGTTCGTTGTCGCCTGCACCGCTGCATCGATACACCTCACCTAGAGCCTGAGGAGCGGGTGGCATTGGATGAGCTGTGGCAATTTACCCAGGAGGCTGTCAGGAGTGGCCGCTATGACTTGGTGGTGTTGGATGAGCTGAGCTTGGCTGTGAAGTTGGGCCTGATCCCAGAAGCGGAAGTGCTGAGCTTAATCGACCAGCGCCCCATCTCCATGGACATGGTGATCACCGGGCCGGAGATGCCAGATTCGTTTCTGGAGCGGGCCGACTTGATCACGCAGTTGCGCCTACGTGGCATCCCAGGCCCAGGGCTGCGCACTGCCGATGGGAATGTTGCCTGTTCTCTGGATCCCCCTCAAGTCAGCGGCACAGGTGCTATGCCTACAGCAGCCCATGTTGCTCCGCACCGCTAGCGCAAACAGTTTCCGCTCCGAAAGACCTAGGCAACACGGGTCGCGTCAGGGGGGCGGAGTCCCAATAAGACTGGAGCTTGTCCACCAGATGTGCCCTCACTCTCCAGGAAGCCGGCTGTAGCCATGTTGAAAAACGACCGCTGGATCTGTGAGCAAGCGCGGCGAGGGATGATTGAGCCCTTCTGCCCTGAGCTGGTGCGCGCTGTTGAATCTCGGCCCGTTTTGAGTTACGGGCTGTCCTCCTATGGCTACGACATCCGCCTGTCGCCGGTGGAGTTCAAGATCTTCCGCCATGTGCCCGGCACAGTGGTGGATCCCAAACGGTTTAACCCCAAGAATCTGGAAGCGGTGGAGCTGCACCACGACGAGATGGGGGATTACTTTATCATCCCGGCCCACTCCTATGGGTTGGGGGTGTCTTTGGAGCGGCTGCAAGTTCCGGATAACATTACCGTGATCTGCATTGGCAAATCTTCCTATGCCAGGGTGGGCCTGATTGCCAACCTGACGCCCGCTGAGGCGGGATGGCGGGGTTATCTCACCCTGGAGTTTTCCAACGCCTCCAGCGCCGACTGCCGTGTGTACGCCAACGAAGGGGTGGTCCAGCTTCTGTTTCTGGAAGGGGATCCCTGCCAAGTGACCTACGCCGACCGCGCCGGCAAGTATCAGGATCAGCCGCAGCAGGTGGTGGTGGCCAAGGTTTAGCTGCTTCCCTCAAAAGGGAGAGGGTTGGCGGGATCCGGTTGGCTATGCTGGATCCACGTAGAACCCCATCTTGATTCATCTCCCTCCATGCCTGACTCTTTTTCGCCTGCTGCTGCTCCCCCCGGTGAGGCCGAGCCTTTGGGCGATAGGGAGTCCAATCCCGATCTGCTTACAGCTTCCTACGATTACACTCTCCCTCCAGACCAGATTGCGCAAACGCCGGTGGAGCCCAGGGATCAGGCGCGGATGCTGGTGGTGTACCCGGATAGGCACGAGCATCGCCGCTTCTGCCATCTGCCTGACTACCTGCGGGAGGGGGATCTGCTGGTTCTCAACGATACCAAGGTGATCCCGGCCCGCCTGTTCGGGGCCAAGGAACCCTCCGGGGCGCGGGTCGAAGTGTTGCTGCTGGAGCCTTGTCTGGAAGGGATCCCTGCCGCTGCGCAACCTCTGCCGGATCAGGCGTGGAGCTGGCGGGTTTTGGTCAGGCCGGGCAAACGGGTGAAGGTGGGGGATCGGATTGGTTTTTGGAGCAAGCAGGGATCCCCCTCTGGGCTGAGGGCCACTGTTCTGGCTTTGGACCCGGAAACCGGCGGGCGAGTGGTGCAGTTTGAGTGGGAAGGGGCGCAACCTTTTGAGGAAATCCTGGAACAGGTGGGCCGGATCCCGCTTCCTCCCTACATCAAGGCTTCCGGATCCCCAGGCTCAGGACAAGTTCGCCCTGAAGACTACCAAACCCTCTGGGCCAAGCACCCCGGCTCGGTGGCTGCTCCCACGGCAGGGCTGCACTTTACCCAGGAGCTGCTGGAGCGGCTGGCCCAAAAAGGGATCCAAACGGCCTACATCACCCTGAACATCGGCCTGGGTACCTTCCGACCGGTGGAAGCGGAGCGGGTAACCGAGCATCGTCTCCACAGCGAGTGGCTCAAGGTGCCGGCAGAAACGGTGGCAGCCATCCAAAAAGCCCAAGCCCGAGGGGGGCGGGTGATCGCGGTGGGAACGACTGTGGTGCGCTCTTTGGAAACCGCGGCAGCCTCTGGCACCTTGCAGCCTTGGCAGGGGAAAAGCGATCTATTCATCTACCCCGGCTACTCCTGGCGGGTGATTCAAGGACTGGTCACCAATTTTCATCTGCCCCGCTCCAGCCTGATGATGCTGGTGGCTGCGCTGATCGGGCGGCAAAGGCTGCTGGATCTCTACCGAGAGGCCGTCGACCAGGGGTATCGCTTCTATTCCTTTGGGGATGGCATGCTGATCCTGCCCTAGGGCTGGGGCTGACCTCCCTGGGATCCCTTGAAGGAACCGGCCTCCGCCTCTCCTTCAACTGGGGTCGAAGGACGGTCTTGCCCGCCGGCAAACCAGTTCCGGATGCGATCCCATTCCACCTGATGGTAGCCGTCCACCGCCCAATTGGCCCGCCGCTGCAGCATGTGCAGAGGAAAGAAGGTGGCCAGAGCCAGCACCGGGATCCCTGCCGAACGGGCTGCCTGAATGCCGGGGTAGGTGGCCTCAATGCTCAAGCACTCCTGGGCAGGCAATTCCATCCGCTGCAAAAGCAGGCGGTGCAAGTGTCCTGGGGAAAGCATTGGGCCTGCATCATCCCCCGTCACTCGGTAGGATCCCCCATCGGTCAACCGCGTCAGGGCCGGGCAACAGGACTGGAAACGCTCCAGAAAAGCGGCCACCTCGGCTGCCGATTGGCCGCACAGCAGGCCGACCTTCAGTTGCAGCCGCTCCAGCGTCTCCAAAGTTTCCGCCAAACCGGGAATGAGAGGCAATTCCCTCTGCCCCTGCAAAGCCTGTCGGTAGTATAGGGCCTTGCGTTTCAGCAGCTCTTCCAGTTGTTTGGGGCTGAGCACCCGCCCTTGATCCCCCCACAGAGCCGGCAGGCGCTCTCGATCCGGTCGGCCCAGGTATTGCAGCCGATAGAGCTCCCGCTGCCCAGGGGATCCCGACTTCGGCCAGCACAGGTTCCAGGGGCGCAGGTTCTCTTCCACCAGCAGTTGGTTGATGGCCTGTAGGTGCAAGTTCTCGTCATCGGCCACCACCCCACTCCAGCTCAAGATCACCCCTTGCAGCCCCATATGGGCGACATCACCCTCTGCTAACGACCGCAACCCAACTGCATCAAAGCAGATGGCTTGTCTATCCATTTTGGACGCGACGCTCGAACTCTTCGCGGGTGGCGTCCACCAATTGCACCGCCTCTGGATAGAGCTGAGGATGGTTTTGCTTCAGCCAACTGAGCACCCGCGCCAATTGAGCTGCACACAGATCCAAATCCGCTTGAAAAATAACCGCCGCCGCCATGTGCTGAGCATATTCGGGCGGGTGACCCTGCTGCGCCAGCTCCGCCGTCAAAGCGGCCAAGGCTTGTTGGCGAACTGAGGGCAGTGAACTTTCGGGAGAAGACATAGGCCAAGCCCTTCAAGCGGGAGAGTAGCGGCGCAAGGCCAGCGTGACGTTGTGCCCACCAAACCCAAAGGCATTCACCAAAGCGGCCTCAACAGCCATCTGCCGCCCCTTGTGGGGGACAAAATCCAGCCCTTCGCACTCGGGATCGGGGTTGTCCAAGTTGAGGGTGGGAGGAACCCAGCCGTGGTGGATGGCCAAAGCTGTGGCCACCGTGGCAATGCCGCCCGCTCCCCCCAACAGGTGGCCGGTCATGGACTTGGTGGCGCTGATGGCCAAACGGGGGGCATGCTCGCCAAAGACCGACTTGATGGCCTGGACCTCGGCGATATCCCCTAGAGGGGTGCTGGTGGCATGGGCATTGATGTGTTGCACATCCCCAGGCTGAAGCCCGGCATCCTTGAGGGCCAGCCGCATCGCCCGGGCCGCTCCCTCGCCGCCGGGGGCAGGGTTGGTCATGTGGTGGGCATCGCAGGTGAGGCCATAGCCGACTATCTCCGCATAGATCTTGGCCCCGCGGGCGCGGGCGTGCTCCAACTCCTCCAGCACCAGGATCCCTGCTCCTTCCCCCATGACAAAGCCATCCCGATCCCGATCAAAGGGCCTACAGGCTTGCTCCGGGGTGTCGTTGCGGGTGGAAAGGGCCTTCATGGCACTGAACCCCGCCATGGACAAAGGGGTGACCGCCGCTTCCGTGCCACCTGTAATCGCCGCTTGCACCTCTCCCCTCTGGATGAGCCGAAAGGCATCGCCAATGGCGTTGGAGCCAGAGGCACAGGCCGTAACTGTGCAGGAATTGGGGCCTTTGGCGCCAAAATGAATGGCCAGGTGACCCGCAGCCATATTGGCGATCATCATGGGCACCATGAAGGGGCTACAGCGATCCGGCCCTTTCTGCAGATAGATGGTCTGCTGCTCTTCCAAGACGCGGATGCCGCCGATGCCGGTGCCCAAGATCACCCCCACTTGCTCAGCGTTGAGAGCGGTGATGCGAAAGTCAGCGTCCTCCAAGGCTTGCCGGGTGGCCGCCATCGCCAGGTGCACAAAGCGGTCGGTGCGCTTGACATCCTTGCGATCCAAGTAGTCGAGGGGATCAAATCCCTTCACCTCTCCGGCAATACGGCAATCGTGGCGGGAGGCATCAAAATGGGTAATCGGCCCAATGCCGCAGCGCCCTGCCAGTAGGCTCTGCCAAAACTCGGCAGGAGAGTTGCCGATGGGGGTGACCGCGCCCAGCCCCGTAATCACAACGCGGCGGGTTGGCCTGAGAGCAGTGGCGGGATCCAGAGTAGCCATCGTCCGGTGTTAGCCCAGGGGTATGGAGGCAGATTAGGCAGCTTTCTTCGAGAGGATGTAGTTGACAGCGTCTTGCACGGTGGCGATCCTTTCTGCATCTTCATCGGGGATCTCCAGATCGAATTCCTCTTCAAAAGCCATGACCAGCTCCACCGTATCGAGGCTATCGGCCCCCAGGTCGTTCTGGAAATTGGCTTCCGGGGTCACTTTGTCATCTTCCACGCCCAGTTGATCGGACACGATCTTACGAACACGGCTGTAAACTTCGTCTGCGCTCATGCTTGGAATCCCAACTCTCGATTCAGCGTGTCTTGGCCGGGCCAACCAGCGGCCAATGAAGCAATCCCTATTGTATCGGACAATGGATCCCCTCTTGTGAGCAGCCTCACCTGCATTTGCCGCTGCGGCCAGAGTATGGGAATTGGGCGGCAGCCTTTTCGGTTGTGGGAAAGAAAAGCTAGTATAGTCCACTGCGTCTCTACCACTGGATTCTAAGGAGAACTTGCTTCCATGCCCCGCGCTTACGAAACGATGCTGATTGTGCGTCCTGATCTGTCAGATGAACCCCTCGAACAACTGCTCAGCAGTCAGGAGGCAATCCTGCGAGAGAACGGAGTAACCCACGTGGAGATTACCAATAGGGGCAAGCGCCGCTTTGCCGGGTTTGAGATGAAAAAGTTCAAGGAGGGTCTGTACATCCAGTTCAACTACGAAGCCGAACCCAATGCGGTGGCTGCCTGGGAGAAAAACCTGCGCATCAACGAGAGTGTGCTGCGCCACATGACTCTCCGCGTCGGCTAGGTTTGACGGCATCCTGGCCTGCGGGCATGATGGAAGTGCCCTGAGCTGCCCCTTATCCCTGGATGGCTCCGTTATGAACTCGATTGTGTTGATGGGCGAGGTTCTGTCTGAGCCAGAGCTGCGCTACACCCCTGATAACTTAGCTGTTGCGTCCTTGGTGATTGGCTTTCCCAGCTTGCGCCCGGATGAGCCGCCCTACCGAGTGCGCGTTTCCTCTTTTGGAGAACTGGCCAAAAGGGTGGTGGACACCTGCCATGTGGGCGACCAAATCACAGTGGAAGGCCAACTGCACATGAATGTGGTGGAGCGAGATGGGCGCAAGGAAAAGCTGGCCGAGATCACCGCGCGCCGTGTCCATCAGCTGGGATCCGCTCGCGTCCTCTCTCTGACGGGGATGGGTGAACCGGCGATTGTGGAATCCTCTGAGGGGGATGTGGTTTCCCCACCGGAGCCGGACGATCTCCCGTTCTAACGGTTGCGAGACTTGCCGGGATCCCCCATGTCTCAGGAACTTGCTGCGGGTGAACCTTTGGGATCCCTGCGGGTCATCGGCTACTCGGTGCAGGGGCGTCCCATTCACCTTTGGCAGCTCACCCAAGGGATCCGCTCCTTGCTGCTGATCGGCGGAGTACACGGGGATGAGGTGGAGGGCTATGCCCTGATCGAGCGCTATGTGGCCTCGGGGAGATGGGGATCCCTGGCCGGGAAGGCGACCCTATGGGCAATCCCTCGCTTGAACCCGGATGGCTGTGCCCTGGGGCAACGTCTCAATGCCAACGGTGTGGATCTCAACCGCAATCTGCCCACCCAAGATTGGATCCCGGCCTCTTTGGAAGCTCGCTATCCGCCCGGAGCAGCCCCAGGCTCCGAGCCCGAGACGCAGGCGTTGTTGGAGGGCTTGGCCCAGATGCGGCCCCAATTTATCCTTTCTGCCCACTCCTGTCAGGCACACCCCTGTGTGAACTACAACGGCCCTGCCCTTGAGCTGGCCCAGGTGATGGCCGCTTGCAACGGCTTGCCCATTACCGCCGACATTGGCTACCCTACCCCTGGTTCTCTGGGCACTTGGGCAGGGCAGGAACGGCGGATCCCAACCCTAACGCTGGAAATCCTGCGGGGCACTCCCCTCGATCAAGTCTGGCAAGAGCAGGCCGAGGCGCTGCAGGCGGTGTTGGAGTGGGCAGCCCAAGGCGATGCCTTCTGACCGGTGTCAAGATCTCTGAACTTTCGTTGCCAATCTGCCTAGTTCGTTCAAGATATCTGGGGTTTTCTCGCCCAAATCTTCTACAACACAGATAGGTGGGGCAGAGCAGAGGGGAGCTTGGAGTCGAGGGAAAAGGGGTCAGAGGTCAACCCCGAAGTCACGCTGCTTCTGCCTTGTGCCCCGCTGTTAGCCATCTGGAGGAAGCCGATATGTTCAGCAGGATTTTGGTGGCAGTGGATCGGTCGGAGCTGAGCCAGGGAGTATTTCAAAAGGCCGTCCAAGTGGCCAAGGCCATGCAGGCCCAGATGATGATTCTCCATGTTCTGTCTCAGGAAGAGCCGGGCGCCCCAGAGCCGCCGATGATCCTGGGGGTAGATTACAGCTCCACCATCAGCGCCGAGCTGTGGCAGTCCTATCGGGAGCAATGCGCCATCTTCGAGCAAAACCAGATGGACTACCTGCGCTCGCTGGTGGGGAAAGCGGCTGAGCACGGGATCCGTGCTGAGTACAGCCTCAACTACGGCAACCCCGGTCGAGTCATCTGCGATCTGGCCCGCTCTTGGGAGGCGGACTTGGTGGTGGTGGGCCGCCGCGGCCACTCCGGCCTGAGCGAGCTGTTTCTGGGCAGCGTCAGCAACTACGTGCTGCACCGCGCCCCCTGCTCGGTGTTGACGATACAAGGGGAAGCCCTGAAAAAAGCAACCCAAACTGCGGAAGAGAAGACAGCTACCCCTGCTGGCTAAGGCTCTAGGGACTCTAGGGCGAGGGAGTGGGATCTGGTCGCGTTAGCGGGGCAGAGTCCTTGCTCTCCGGCTGGCCTTCCAAGAGGCGATTCACTTCGGTTTCCAGGCTGTTGAAGGTGCTCAGCTCGATCACGGCAATGTCCGGCTGGCGGCTGCTTTGCACGTAGGCCCGCAAGCCAGAGGCGGCCAAGGTCAGGGTTAAGGGATCCTGCTCGGCGTCGGGTTTGGGCTCAAAGGTCAGCCGTAGGTCCGGATCAGACAACACCCTTTGGGCTTCCGCGTCGGCCTGTTCCACAAACTCTTTGGCGCGGGCAGCATTTAGGCTGGAGAACAGAGAGCCGAGATCCACAGGCTGGCCCGGTTGCTCCGGGTTTTCCCAGCGCAGCTCCAGGGATCCCTTCTCTGAAGGCCGAGGGGTGAGGGTGACCTTTTCCCCTTGGGATTCTAAGGTGACTTGGCCCACTTGGTTGGCGTTGAGGCGGGCAATGCGGTGATCCCGCAGCTCTTCCAAGTCGGAGCGGAGAATATCGGCGGTGGAGGTGAGCAGGGTGGCTACTGCCGGGTGCTCAGAGGTGATGACGTACACCTGGCCATCTTTCTCCGATCCCAAAGCGACGTTCAGGGTTTTGCCGCCCTCCAGCTCCACCGTTAGGCGGGCGGAAGGCTGCTCCAAGCCATAGGGGGCGAGCTCGTCTTTGGTCTCGGCGGGGAACTCCACGGCCTGCAGGCGAGACAAAGTATTGAGCAGACGATCGACGTTGAGGTCATCGGCAGGCAGCTCGCGGGGCTGGACAATCTGCCAAGTAAAGTGCTCCGCACCGCTGGCGCGAACGTCTTGCAGCTGCAGGCGAACAACTTCCGGCTCTGCCTCTGCCAACTGCACTTGCAGGGCCTTCACCTCGGCAGTGTCAAACCGAAGCAAGGTTTTGTCCCGCAAAGCCAGTAGGGAGGGCAACAGGGATCCCTTCTGGGCACTGCTTAGAAGCACCACCTGTCCCCCTTCGGGCTGGGCGTAGAAGCCAGAGCCGTCGAAGTTGTCGTTGCCGATGGCTAGGCGGTAGGGATCCCCTTCTTTGGGGAAAAGGGCAATTTGGTGTCGCGGCTGATCCAGGCCAAAAGCGGCCAGGTCAGTGACCCCCTCTAGGGTGATTTGGGGAGTGAGGCGGGAGAAGGTGTTGAGCAACTGCTCAATGGGGAAGTCCAGCGCCGCTGACTGAATGGGACTGACAATCCGCCAGTGGGATCCCTCTTCTTCTGGATTGCGCTCCAAAAGGATTTCCAAGTACTCCGCACCGCTGCCGCGAACGGGTTCCCCCTCTTTCTGTTGGCGGATTTCAATGCGGGCGATGGTGTCGGTGGCAAAGTGGAACAGCCGCGCTCGCTCCGCCTGTTGCTCCTGGCGCAGTTGCTGGATGTTGTCCAAGAGGAAGTAGCCCAGCAAACAGGCCACCGCCAAACCCAGGAGAATCCAGGTGGTTCGCTTGAACATGCCTGCTTTCCTCCAGCTCTACCGTCTTTGCCACCACAGGGCAGCTCCGGAACCCAGGGCCGCCAAGGGCAAAAGGACCGTCGATCCCAGCACCAGCCAGCGGAAGTTTTGACCGGTCAGGGTGAGACGGCGATCCGTGATGGATTTGGGGCGGATGGAGATCTGCTCCGTTTGCTCAGTCAGCCAGTTGAGGGTGTTCAAGAAGAGATCCCGGTTGCCCTGCTGCCGCAAGTTGCCGTTGAGGGCAAAGTTGACATTGCCGATCACCACCAGGCGGGCCTCCTGCGGGGATCCTGTGTCGGCCTGGTCGGCGTCCAAACGGCGGGTTAAAGCAACACCCAAGGTGAGGGGGCCGGGCTTGTCCTGATCCGGATCGAATTGCAAGGGGCCACGTTCCAGCTCAGGACTGGTCTCCCCCCAACTTTGCGGGCCGGTGCGCAGCAAGGGCGTGGCTTGGATCCCTTCCCGAGCTTGGGTTTCTACCGAACGAGCTAAGGGAAAGAGGGTCATCAGCCGCTGGGCGGCCAAGGGGGCGGTAATGGGGTGATCCCCGTAGTCAGTAACCAAAGCTACGGCTGGCCCTGTCCCCAGAAGCTGGCTGATGCTGCTCGCCTCCAGGATGATGTCATCCCCCAAGACCACGCCCCACTCTTCCAGCAAGGGATCCAGGCCGGCATCCACCCGCGGCCCGATCAGCAACAGCAGCCGTCCTCCCTCGGCCAGGTAATCCTGCAGTTTCTCCACCTCGCCGGGGAACAAAGCCCGCTGTGGCCCCGCCAGCACCAGGACATTCGCATCCTCTGGGATCTCCGCTTGCACCAAGTTGAGGGGCTCTACCCGATAGCCTTCCTGGCCCAGGGCTGCCGCCGCCTGAGCCAGAGTTGGGGCGCCTTCCCTCGCTTGCAGCCCCACTTCCCCATGCCCTTGCACGAAATAGGCCACTAACTCCCCTCGGTTGACCACTTTGGACAAGACAGGGGTCAGTCTGCTCTCCAGGTCAGGAGCAGGGGGCTGGGGCAGTTGTTGTCGGCTTTCTCCGGCCTCCACCACCAGGGTGTTGTTTTGCGTCACCTGCAGCCGTTGAATGGTCAAGGGATCCCGATTGGGATCCACAAACTCAAACTGAAAGCGGTTGGGGTTAAGGCGGCGATAGCGCTCCAGTTGTTCCCGCAAGTTGGGATCCGGCGCAGTGGTGACCACCCAAACTTTGACCGGTTGCACCAATCCCTGCACCAATTGCCGGGTTTGGGGCGAGAGGGTAAACAGACCCTCCTCAGTGAGATCCAGCCGCAGGTCGTAGCGCACCGCCACCACATTCACCAGCACCAGAATGACGGCCATCGCCGCCGCCGCCACCAGGATGTTGGCGTTGGTCTGGGTGGAACGCAAACCGAGGAAGACCCCCACCTCCTGCCGGTGGGTGATGCCCCAAGCCACCAGCAGGGCCAAACCTGTTGCCAGCATGCTCAGGGGCACAGCCGTCCAACCGGTGAAGGCGGATCCCACCACCAGGCCAATGGCGATGACGCCAATGCCCAGGATCCCTGTCCAGTCCAATAACGCGCGCCAGTCCTTCATAATGCTCCGCACCGCTGCCGCAAACACCACACTCCTCCCATCTGACCCTAGCTCTGTTGCCAGCGCAGGCTTTCCACCGATTGCACCGTGGCAAACAGCCCCAGGACGATGATGCTCAAGAAAAGAATGAGGCTGCTGCTGCTGAGGATCCCTTGCACCCAGTTGCTATATTGCTGCAGCAAAGACACATGCCGCAGCGTCGCGGCAATCCAGTTCTCCTCCTGGCCGGCTGCCGCGTCGATCACCCAGAGCAACAAAATCAAGCCAAAGGTGGCCACTGCTGCGATGAGGGTGCTGTCTGTCAGAGAAGAGATAAACAACCCCAAAGCCATAACGCTACCCGCCAGCAGGGTTAGGCCCACATAACCCATCAGGGTCAGGCGGTAGTCCACTGCCGGGTTGGCGCTGCTCAGCACCAGCACATGGTAGACCAGCGGCGGCAGCAGCAGCGTGATGAAAAACACCCAGACCGCCAACCATTTGCCCAGGGCCACCTCCAAGTTGGTGATGGGAGAAGTAGCCAGCAGCTCCATCGTGCCTCGCCGCCGCTCCTCGGCATAGGAGCTCATGGTGAAGATGGGCAATAAGAAGAGAGAAAGAGTGCCCAAGAGGTTGAGAAACTGCTGCGACAGGATGGTGGCGGCGTCAAAAGGGTTCTCCTGGCCGAACTGGGCGAAAAGATCCACCTGCTGAGAAAAGCTGATCACCCGCACCAGAATATTAAAGAAGAAAAACCCCGCCAGTCCCCAAAACACCGCGGCCACCACATAGGCAATGGGGGAGGTGAAGTAGCCGCGCAGCTCTTTGCGAAAAATGGCAACCACTCCGTTCATGCCGCTTCCTCCAATGCGCCCTCAGATCCCTCTTGCGTAGTGAGCTGCAGGAAAATCTCTTCCAAAGAAGCCTGCGGGCGGCCTATCTCGTAGAGGTCGATCCCTGCCTGCACCAGCACCCTGGCCACCTCCGGGATCCAGCCGTCCGCGGCAGCGTTGCTCTTGAGCTGCACCTGCCAGCGGGAGGGATCCGCCGCCAAGGGCTGTAGGCTCACCACCTCCACTTGGGGCAAAGGCTGCAGGGCCGTCCGGATGGCCATTGCCTCGGTTGCCCCCACCACCAGCTTTGCCTGCTGCCGATCCTGGAGCTGGGCTGTCAGCTCAGCGGGGGTGCCGATGGCGGCTACCTGGCCGCGGTTGATGATCACCACTCGGTCGCAGGTCATGCTCACCTCGGGCAGGATGTGGGTGGAGAGGATGATGGTGTGCTCCCCCGCCAGGCTCTTGATGAGCTTGCGCACCTCGATAATCTGCTTGGGATCCAGCCCAATGGTGGGCTCATCCAGGATGATCACCGGCGGGTCGTGAACCAGGGCTTGGGCAATGCCCACCCGCTGCTTAAACCCCTTGGAGAGCTTGCGGATGAGGGTGTGGCGCTTTTCTTCTAGGCTGCACCGCCGGATCGCCTCGTCCACCCGCCTGGGCCGATCGCCAGCGCTGACCCGCTTGATCTGGGCCACAAAGTGCAGGTACGCCTCCACCGTCATGTCGGGGTAGAGGGGTGGGTTTTCCGGCAGATAGCCAATGCGCTGCCGCACCGCCATCGAGTTTTCGTGAACATCAAACCCGGCCACCCGCGCCGTCCCCTCGCTGGCAGGCAGATACCCCGCCAAAATGCGCATGGAAGTGGTCTTGCCAGCCCCATTCGGCCCCAAAAAACCCATGATCTCGCCGGCGTTCACCTGGAAGGAAACATCGCAAATGGCAGTGAAGCTGCCGTAGGTTTTGCTCAGATGCTCAACTTCGATGGCACCCGCGGTTGCACGAGCAGTGGGTAAACCTGTCATCAGCAACTCCTAACCTAGAGGGTCAGCAGCGATTAGCAAACGGTCCAAGGCCGAGTTACCCCTATTCCCAAAGAGGACAAATGTCGGGAAGCAGGCTCGGGCAAGAAGGCGGGCAACAGCGCTGAGGCCACATGCCAACTTAGCATAGCGACGGCGAGGATGAGTCGAGGGAACTGGGATCCCTTTCCCCCTTTTGGTGGGGATCCATCGGTTGGCTAGTCGGCAGGGCTTGTGAGGGATCCCCACTGTTCCAGTCCCAGAACGCGGCTCTCCCCTGGATTGGCTGCCACCACCTCCCCAATGGGGAAGGCTTCGGGGAGCAGGGATCTCACCTGATTTTCCGCCTCAGGGGGGATCACCAGCACATAGCCCACCCCCAGGTTGAAGGTGCGGAACATCTCCAAGGTCTCCACCTGGCCCTGTTCTTGGAGCCAGAGAAACTCCTGTGGGATGGGCCAGCTATGGGGCTGCAGCCGCGCCGCCTGGTTGGGGGCCAAACAGCGGGGCAAGTTTTCCGGGATCCCGCCGCCAGTGATGTGGGCCATGCCGTGGATGGCGATCCCTGCTGCCTGCAGCCGCTGCACCGCCTGGACATAGATGCGGGTGGGGGTGAGGAATACTTCCGCCAAAGGCCGATCCCAGCCGGGTGGCCGGTGATCCCAGCGCCAACCCCGGTCGGCCACAATCCGCCGCACCAAGCTGTAGCCGTTGCTGTGTAGGCCGCTGCTGGGCAAAGCCAACAACCGATCCCCAAGCTGTACCCGCGACCCATCCAGAATGGCCGCCTTCTCCACAATTCCCACACAAAACCCGGCCAGGTCGTACTTCCCAGGGGGATAAAACCCCGGCATCTCCGCCGTTTCCCCGCCCAGCAGTTGGCAGCCCGCTTCCTGGCAGCCCGCCAAGATGCCGTCGATCACCTGCCACAGGGCTTCCGGCTCCAGCTTGCCGGTGGCCACATAGTCCAAGAAAAACAGCGGCCGGGCCCCCACCGTCAGCACATCGTTGGCACACATCGCCACCAGATCGACGCCCACCCCCCGGTGCTGACCCCACTGCTGGGCAATGTCCAGCTTTGTCCCCACCCCATCGGTGCCCGCCACCAACACCGGCGCTTGATACCCTGTCGGCAGCTCAAACAGGCCGGCAAAGCCGCCGATGCCACCCAAGGTTCCTGAAGAACCTGAGGACGGAATTTGAATCCGTTCAACGCGCTCGCGGATCCCCCTGACAAAGGCCTGGCCCAGATCGATGTCAACCCCTGCTGAGCGGTAGTCCAAGATGCCGAAACCCCTTATGCTATCAAGACTTGGGCTTTTGTGCCCGACTGTGCAAACTGGTCAATTCAGAAACCTATGGTACATTAACTTCTGTTTTAACCGTCGCCTTGGAAGTTGTACAGGATTGGAGAGGAGCGCGGCCTCATGCGAAATTGGAAACAGCTTGGACAGGGACTGGATCCCGCCCGCAAAATGGGCTTGGTCAGCTGTCTCTGTGTCACGGCTTTGGGCTTGCCGGTAGGCATGTTGGGCGGCTTGACTTCGCGAGCACAAGCCTCGACGCGAACCGGATCCCCCAACACCCGAGCAGCAGAGCTGTCATCTGACTCCCAATTGCCCTCCCCGGCCACCGACCTCGTTCCCCCTTCCCAACCCGCCACTGCTGCCGCAGCCCCAGTCAGAACGCTGCCGAGAATTCCCCAAACCTCTATCTCCGACCACAAAGGTCTTGCCCCTGCCAAACTGGGTACCCTGAACTTGGATCATCCCTTGAACCGATCTCGCCGGGCGATCCTGCCCCGTCGAGCAGAAGAACCCATTCTCAAGATCGGCGAACAACAGCAGCACACCAACCAGCCCATCTCCACCCTCTACGACTATCAGATGGACGGGCAACAGGTGGTTACTGTCTATGTGCGGGATCTGCCCATTGTCAGTTTTGTCGAGCACCCTGGGCTAGAACCACCGCTGATGCGGGCCAGCACCCTTGTGGCCCAGCTCAACCAAATGGCCCAGGGATCCCTGAAAGACACCACCATCACCCTAGGTTGGGCAGGTTTGGAATTGGCCGAACAAGGCTTGGGTGTTCCTCTCTACACCATTCAGGTCAACAACAAGGAATTGCTGCGCATCGACGCTGGAGTGCTGTTGATCGACAACCAGCGCCCGGTGGATGTGGCTGTTTTGGCCGCCAACCGTCTCCGCCGTCTGCTGCTCGATGCCCCGCCCATTGCAGCTCCGGCCCTGCCTCAACCGGCTGCTCTGACCGCCAAAGCCGCTGTTGCAGGTTCCAAGCCGAAAACAGCCCCTCAACAGGAACCCGCCCCTGTCCGCGTGGTTGGGCCTGTGCAAGAGGGCATTGCTTCTTGGTATGACCTGCACCCAACCCGCCATGAGATGACGGCTGCCCACCCCACCCTGCCCTTTGGCACCGAGGTACGGGTGACCAACCTGAAAAACGGACGCCAGGCTGTCGTGCGCATCAACGATCGCGGCCCTTTTATCCCCGGTCGGATCATCGACCTCTCCCTGCGGGCGGCAGAGGTGTTGGGGATGGTGCGCTCGGGGCTGGCACCTGTGCGGGTGGAAGTGCTGCAACGCTAGCTAGGGCACGGGCGAAAAGCGCTTGGAATCGGGGGAATAGCGCCAAGAAATGCCGTCGGGATCCCGGCTGCGGCTCCACTCCGGAAACCCGGTTTTGAATTTCCAATAGGTAATGGCGGAAACCACCACCCCCAAACGTTCCGCCAACTGAGTCTGGTTGAGGGGGCGCAGCGGTGCCCGTGGCGCCGTAACGGCGGTGGGGCTGGGTGTGGGGGCAGAGCCTGCCGACTCTTGGGGGGCCGTGGCTGCAGGGGTGGGCGCTTCCTCCTCCAACCGGTGACTACGGCTGGGCTCCTGGGGACGCAGCAGGCTGAACTGGCTCAACAGGCCAACATTTTCCAGGTTTAAAAGATTTTCCAGGTTAGAGGTCTGGTGGATCAGCTCCAGCTCACGGCGAAACTCATCCTCCAGCACCTGCAGGTAGTGTTCCCGCTTCTGCTCCGACTCGGCATCTTTGAGCAGCCCCAAGGCAAAGCTGAGGTTCGAGAGGGGCTCGCTCAGATCCTGCAAGAATTTCTTGAACAGAGTGCCCTTCACGTCCGTGAACTGCTGCAACTGCTGCAGTTTTTGCCGCAGCTCCTCGATTCTTTTCTCTTCCAGCTTGCGGTTCTCGAGGCTCTGGCGGTGGTTGTGCAGGGCAATTTCAATGGTGGTGTAGAGTTCCCGCTCTTTGAAGGGTTTGATGATGTAGCCAAAGGGTCGGGTCTCTTTGACGCGGGAGAGGGTGTCTTCGTCGGCGTAGGCCGTCAGATGCACCACCGGAATGTTGAAGCGCTCGGTGATCCGCTTGGCGGCTTCTATGCCATCGATATCGCCTTTTAGGACGATATCCATCAAGACCAAGTCCACCGGCATCTCTTCCAGCCTTCGGATCGCTTCTTCCCCGGAAGAAGCAATGGCGGGCACAGCGTAGCCAAATTTTTTCAGAACGTTGGCAATGTCCTTGGCGATGATCTTCTCGTCTTCGACGACCAGGATACTGCCTTTGACAAGGGGTGGAACTCTCTTCAAGGCTCGCTCCTCGGAAAGGTAATGATGAAAGTAGTACCCGATTTGCTTCTCAATTGTATCTTGCCCTGTAGCTGATCGGTGAGGGTTGCAACCAGTTGTAAACCCAGAGATTGAGTTTCCTTGAAGTCAAAGTTCGGGGGCAAGCCAACGCCATTGTCGGAGACTCGCAACTGAGTATATTTGCGGGTTTGGCTGAAATGAATCTCTATCTCCCCGCTGCGGCCCTTCGGGAAGGCATACTTGAGGCTGTTGGTCACCAACTCGTTGATGATCAGGCCACACAAGACCGCATCGTCCAGGTTGAGGCGGATCCCTTCGGCGCGGATGTTGGCGCGAATGCTCTCGGGGTTTACCCCGTAAGAGTGAAAGAGGTTGGAGATCAAATTGTTTAGGTACTGCTTGAGATCCACAGCGGCCAGATTGTTGGATTGGTACAAACCTTCGTGGATCAAAGACATGGCTTGAATACGGCTGCCGGCATCCTTAAAAACGCGGGCGTACTTGCGGCTTTTGATTTGGTCAGCTTGGAGCCGCAGCAGGCTGGAGATGATTTGCAGGTTGTTTTTGACGCGGTGGTGAATCTCCCGCAGCAGGACTTCTTTTTCCTGAAGGGCAGCTTGGATCTGCAGCTTTGCCCGTTTTTCTTCGGTAATGTCTTCGCAAATGCCGATGATGAAGAGGTTTTTGCCCTCGGGATCCCGGACTGCAGAGACTGCCAGGCGGCACCAAACCACCTTTCCGCTGCGGTGGATGTAGCGTTTTTCCAGGTGGTAGCGATCCCGTTGGCCGTTCAAAACCTCCTGGAAGAGTTGCCAATCTTCCTGAATGTCCTCGGGATGGGTGAGGTCGCAGAAGCTCATGTGGGTCAGTTCGGCAGCGCTATAGCCCAAGATCTCTTCCAGAGCGGGGTTCACTTTTAGGTAATGGCCCCGATGATCGACGATGGAAATGCCCAGGGCTGACTGCTGGAAGATGCCCCGTAAACTCAGCTCACTTTGGCGAAGGGCTGCCTCGGCTTGCTTGCGCTCGGTAATGTCCAAAATCTGGCTTAGAAAGTAGCTGGGATCCCCTTGGGCCGTGCGCACCAGGGTGATGCGAAGAATGGCATAGACTATTTGGCCGTTCTTGTGGATGTAGCGTTGTTCCTGTTCCCACTGATGCACCTGGCCGGCCAGCAGGCGGTTGCTGTTTTCCAGAGTGGTGGCGATGTCGTCGGGATGGGTGATGTCGAGGACGGTTTTCCCTTTGAGATCCTCCAGGGTGTAGCCCAGGGTTTCGGTAAAAGCGGCGTTGATTTGCAAATAGGTGCCATCCACGTGGGTCATGGCCTTGGCAATGGGGGCCCATTCAAAGGATTGGCGGAAGCGTTCTTCACTTTCTTTGAGGGCAATTTCTGCCTCCACACGGGCGCTGATGTCGATCACCTGGTTGAGAAACTGGGTGGGCTGTCCTTCCTCGTCGGTGAGCAGGGTGGCCTGAAACAGCACATGAACAACCTGGCCGGAACGGTGGGTGTAGCGAATCTGGCGCTGGCTGACAGAGACCTTCCCTGCCAGCAAAGCCTCATTGGCCCCCAGCAGTGGGTTGACATCTTCGGGGTGGAGAATGTCCAGTTGTTGCCGATGTTTCAATTCTTCGGGGGTGTAGCCGACAATCTGGGCAAAGGCATCGTTGACCTGGATAAATCGCCCCTGCAAGTCCACAAGGGCAATTCCATTGGGGGCCAGCTCAAAAATCTGCCGAAAATGGTTGGCGCTTTGTTGCCAGGCTTGCTCTATACGACGCCGTTCGGCTTCCAGTTGCTTGGACTCAGTGATGTCTTCGACGATCCCTGCCACCCGATAGATTTTGCCCTCTTTGTCGGCGATGGGAAAGGTGCGTTCTCGCAGCCAAATCAGGCGGCCATCAGTGTGATAAATGCGGAAGACAACATCGGTGGATTTGCCCTCCGATTGGGCTTTGAGGATGGTGGGGAACAACCAGCGGTCGTCGGGGTGGATTTGGCGCATCCAGGCTTGGGGGTTGGCGTAGGCCTCTTCGGCGGAAAGGCCCCAAATGGCTTCACAGGCTGGGCTGACGTAGATCAGCTCTTTGCTGTAGAGTGTTGTGATCCAAAACAGTTGTTGCGTATTCTCTGCCAGTTGCAGAAAACGATGCTCGCTCTCTCGGCGGGCTTCTTCCAATTGTTGTTGTCGTTCTTTCAGTTGACGGGATGCTGTGATGTCAGTAACAAATCCTTCAAAATAGAGGGGATCCCCTTGGTCGTTGTAGATGGTACGGGCATTTAAAGAAATCCAAATTAGCCTGCCATCTTTGCAGCAGACTTGGTTTTCAAAATCCACAACTTGACCTTCTTTTAGCATGCGCTGGATGAATTCGGCTCGTTGCTCCGGATCGCTATAGATTTGGGTGCCAATATCGGAGACGTTGTGCATCAAATCCTCAGGGGATTCGTAGCCGAAAATATGGGCCAAGGCCGGGTTGGCAACCAGATATTTGCCCTCTAGGGTGGTTTGAAAAATGCCTTCGACGGCGTTCTCGAAGATCTGCTGGTAGCGGGCAGCAGTGCTGCGGCTGTCCTGCAGTTGGGATTGGAGCTGCTCGAGGGTTTGCCGATGCTCCTGGGCTTGGAGAAGGATTTGCTT
Source organism: Thermostichus sp. OS-CIW-26 (assembly GCF_054058395.1). Taxonomy (NCBI): domain Bacteria; kingdom Bacillati; phylum Cyanobacteriota; class Cyanophyceae; order Thermostichales; family Thermostichaceae; genus Thermostichus; species Thermostichus sp. OS-CIW-26. The sequence goes on from NZ_JBSSAG010000013.1 coordinate 60,941, forward strand.
CAGGCTGAGGGCAACGAGGTCAATCTGTTCCCGTTCAAAGGAACTCAGTTGGCGAGGATGGCAGTCAAGCAGGTGCAGATCGGCCAACCGGATCCCCTGCTCAGTTTGCAAGAGAAAGGATTCATGAAAAGGCCATTGCTCAGAGCCGACATCGGGGTTGAAAGGTTCTCCGGCTGGGATCCTTTGCGGATCCCGGTAGAGGATCCCTTTTGAAGGCGAGTGGGGATCGGATCCCGGCTGGGCCAGTTCTAGATAGACCAAAGGTACTTTCAACAGTTGACCCAACAATTGCAACAGCGGGTACAGCGCTGTACCCAGTTCGGTTTGAAGGGACTGCCCTTCCCTGGGAGCAGTCCGCGGGAAAGCAAAACCGTGCACAACGGATCTTGGCGAGCGAGAAATGGGAGGTGACATGGGAAAACCTGGCCGAGGAGCTGGCTCAACCCAGTCCATCACGACAGATCGGGGGTGCCTGGTTGGGCTGATCTCCACAGGGAAAAGGAGCAGGCGCACCCATTCTGCACCCACTCTACTCTAGCGATACTCTGGAGAAACTTACTTTGAAACCTACTTTAGTGAAACATGCTGCTGACGGAGCTATCTTCATGGATGCGCCAGATCGCTTCCCCCAGCACATTGGCTACCGAGAGAACGGTTAACTCGGGAAAGTGCTGCTCTGGAGGGATAGGGATGGTGTTGGTGACGATCACCTCTTCAAATAGACCACCCCGCAGGCGTTGAATGGCCGGCTCAGAAAAAACAGGATGAATGGCGCAGGCGTAAACCGCTTTGGCTCCCAGCTTGCGCAGCAATTTTGCCCCTTCCGAGATGGTGCCTGCGGTATCGATCATGTCATCCACAAGGATGGCAGTTTTCCCCCGCACATCCCCAATCAGATTCATGACTTCCACATCGTTGTGGGCTTGACGGCGCTTGTCAATGATTGCCAGAGGGGCTTCCTTGAGCTTTTTGGCAAAGGCACGGGCACGAGCCACACCCCCCACATCGGGAGAGACGACCACAATGTCTTCGTCGAGCAAGCCCTTTTCCTTGAGGTAAGCCTGTAATACCGGCTGGGCGTAGACGTGGTCGAGGGGAATGTCGAAGTAGCCTTGAATCTGGGCCGAGTGCAGATCCATAGCCAGCACGCGGTGAGCTCCCGCCTGGGTAATCATGTTGGCCACCAGCTTGGCGGTGATCGCTTCTCGGCCTGCCGTTTTGCGGTCGGCGCGAGCGTAGCCGTAGTAGGGCAAGACAGCGGTGATCTGCCGGGCAGAGGCACGGCGACAGGCGTCAATAATGACCAGCAGTTCCATTAGGTGGTCGTTGACGGGGCGGCAAGTGGGCTGCACCAAGTAGACATCGGCACCCCGAATCGACTCCTGAATTTGGATGTACAGCTCGCCATCGGCAAAGCGCTTGCGCAACATCGGGCCCAGATCCATGCCCAAGTAACGCGCCACCTCTTGAGCCAGAGCCGGGTTAGCGCTGCCTGAGAAGATTTTGAGGCGGTTGCTATCCGAGATGGGTGGCAGGGGGGAAGGGCGGAGAAGAGGGGCAGGGCGAACCACAGATCGATGCTGAACTCGTCCGCAGCCAACGCCTAACGGCGAGCTGTCGCTATCGTAGCACCAGCACTTGCAACCTCAGCAACTGTATTCTTGGGGATTTTCTGGGGAGGCAGGTTACTATGAGCAGAATGAAGGTCGAGCTGCTGCACATCCACAAGAGTTTTGGGGCGGTACAGGCGAACCGCGATGTGTCCTTGCGGGTGGAGGCGGGCACAATCCACGGCCTGCTTGGGGAGAATGGGGCCGGCAAAAGTACCTTGGTCAAGATCCTGAGCGGCTTTCTGCGCTGCGATCAGGGGGAGATTTGGATCGATGGGCAACCGGTTCGCATCGACAGCCCTGCAGCAGCCATTCGCCTGGGCATTGGCATGTTGCACCAGGATCCCTTGGATTTTCCTTCTCTGACGGTACTAGAAAACTTTATTGCCGGGCAACGAGGGCGCTTGGGCTTGGGGCTGCGGGAAAGCCGAAGACGTCTCGAGAAAGCCTGTGAAGAGTTTGGTTTCAATCTCAACCCCGATGGAGCCATCGGCAGCTTGACGGTGGGGGAACGGCAACAACTGGAAATGCTGCGGTTGCTTTCCCTGGGAATCAACACCTTGATTTTGGATGAGCCGACGACGGGCATTTCTGCAGCGCAAAAAGATCTTCTGTTCGCGGCTCTGAGAAGGTTGGCGGAGCAGGGCAAATCGGTGATCTTCGTCTCCCACAAGCTGGCCGATGTGGAGTGCCTTTGCGATCGGGTGACGGTGATGCGGCAGGGGGAGGTGGTGGGGGAGCTGCCTGTTAGAGGTGAGGACATTGCCCTGCTGGAACAGCGGTTGATCGATTGGATGTTCGGGCGGGAGTTGACACCCCCGGCTCGGCCCCATTCTCCGCAAAGGAGGGCGGATCCCCTGTTGGAGTTGCGCTCCCTGGTGGTGCGGCATGAGCCGTTTGCCTTGGCTTTGCCAGATCTGGCGGTGCAGCCGGGGGAAGTGATTGGGTTGGCCGGTTTGGAAGGCAGTGGGCAACGCTCTTTCCTGCTCACCTGTGCAGGGTTGTTGCCGCCCAGGCGTGGCCGGATTCTGTTGGGGGGGCAGGAGATGACAGGCCGTCCTTACGGCGACTATCTGCGCTGTGGGGTGGGGTTTTCTCCGGCGGATCGGCTGCGGGAAGGGCTGATCCCCGGCTTAACCTTGCAGGAGCATTTTGCCCTCCAGCAGCAGGATCCCTGGATCAACTGGGCTCTGGCCCGTCAACAGGCCCAAGCGGCCATTGAACACTTCAGCATTCGCGGTCACCCCTACAGCCGGGTGGAGCAACTCTCGGGGGGCAACCAACAGCGCAGCCAGTTGGCTCTCTTGCCCACACCCCTGAGTCTTTTGCTGATGGAGCACCCAACGCGAGGGTTGGACATCGAGTCGGCGCTGTGGGTCTGGGGGCAATTGCTGGAACGCACCCAAGCGGGTACGGCTATTCTTTTTGCCTCGGCGGATTTGGACGAGATCCTGCAGTACAGCAACCGGGTGATGGTGTTCAGCGGCGGACAGGTCTCGGAGCCCATTCCGGCGGCGGAGCTCACCGTTTCACGCCTGGGACAGATGATGACGCTTCCCGTCTTGCGCAGCACTCACAGCAGCGAGATCCCAGGGATCCCGACTGAGGTTTAGAGGGCTGGTCGCATCAGCAGGAACTGACACTCTGCCGGAGCAAGAGCATGACTCTAGTCAATAATAAGCTCAACTATACTGAAAATAATGTATATAATATGTTCAGTACGGATTACTACCAGTTGATCTTTCTGTTTACTTTCGAGTCTGCCAACATGGTAGCCAAAGCAAAGCAGAAAATTGGTAGTAAGACGACACGGAAACTGCGCTTTGGGTATTCTACTCAAAGCTTTGCGGGATACCGCCATTCTGTTTGGACTCCGTCCCGCTAACGCGAATGGAAACAAACAGAATGCTATCGCTGCATAGTTGAACAGTGATGTTCAGCAGTGTTCAGCGTAAATGTATCAGAAGGATTTGAGAACGGCATGGCAACCGGCTAGAGCAAGGCTTAGAGTAGCAGTGGCTCCAAGCCTTTTGCTCAAGGAATCTGGCCATGGGATCCCAGGATCACCTCTTGCCTCCAGGAGCAGAGGAGCTGCAATCTGACCGCTCGCCCTCCTCGGAGCAAGTCCTTTTGGAGCTCACCGTTCGGGGATCCCGGCAGCAAGTCTTGCAGGGTTTGCGGGCCTGGCTGGAGCTGAGCTTGCTGACTCCAGAGCACTTTCGCTTGCTGGTGGAGCAGTATCGGCTAGAGGGGGAGGAACCAAGGTCAGCGGCAGTTTCCCCCAGCGACGAGATCCCGGCTCGTCTTGGCTCGGCCTACGTGCTCTGGATTTTGGGTTTGTTTGGCATCTGTGGCCTGCACCGTTTTTATCTGGGCCGCTGGCGGACGGGTTTGCTCTGGCTGTTGACCTTTGGGCTGCTGGGGATCGGTCAGCTCCTGGATTTGATTTGGATCCCAGGGATGGTGCGAGAAAGAAATGCTCGCCTGGCCGGATCTGGGGTTGAGGAACCTGCGGTCGAGGGGGGAGAAGAGCCCCAAGCTGCCCCTCAATCCACTCGCGCTACTCGGACGGAGTCCTTGCCCCCCCCTACCCCGGCGCTGGCTGTTTTGCTGCGGAACTTGCTGTCAGAGCTGAGCGTGGCTTGGCTGTTGCTGCTGGGCCTGTTTTTGGTGGTGGTGTCCTCGGGGGTGCTGGCGGCCAGCCACTGGGAGCAATTTTCTCCAACTGCTCAGTATGGGGTGCTCTTGGCCTATACGGCGGCTTTTGGGGTAGGTGCTGGATGGATCCAACGGCAGGAAGGGCTGCGTCTAACCGGTCAAACCTTGGAGGCTATTGCCCTGCTGCTGGTGCCGGTGAACGTGTGGGCCCTGGATGGGCTGGGGATCCCTTGGGGGATCCGCATCCTGGCGCTGGGCTTGCTGCTGGGGATCCCGTTGACGGCTGAGGGTCGGGTGCGCTCGCTGGGTTCAGGTGCCGGCTTTCGCGACAGCGGTGTGGAGCCCAATGCCTTTTACGGAACCTTGGTGAACTTTTTGGCCCTCTCTGGCTTGCACGCTTTCTGGAGCTTGGGGCCGCAGGAGCTTCGCCCTGCTTTTGTCCTGGGGATCCTGTATCTGGGGATCCTCAGCACCGTGATTTACACCTGGAGCCGCCGGTCTCGGGAATTACGGGGCTCCAAGATCTGGCTAATCGGGGCTGCCGGATCCCTGTTAATCCTACGGGGGCTGCTGTCTGGGCATGTCCAAGTGCCGCAGTTGGGGTTGGCGGTGGCCCTGTTGGGTTGGCTAGCAGCGGAATGGCCCCAGGGATCCCCGGACGTCGTAGCAGAAGGCGCTCAGGAGGGGACGCTCTCCCGCTGGTGGGAGGGGAGCTGGGTGCTGTTGGTGGTGGGCTGGCTGCTGGCTGCCATTGGCTTGGCGGAGAGCCCTTTCAGCGGCTGGCAGTTGCTGGGGATTAGCCTGCTGGGGATCCATGTCTTAATCGGGCGCTTGCGCCGACACACCCAGTCGCCCCAGCGGGACGAAGTCCTTAGGGTGCATTTGACGTTGCTGTTCTTGCTGGGCCTGGAAACTTGCTGGGCTTTTTGGCAGGTGTGGCCAGCAAGCTGGCGGCAAGAGGTTGTAGCTACAGTAACCAACTGGTTTCAGCCCCTTGATTCCCCCTGGGGCTTGCTGGGGTTGGCGCTGCTGCCCTATGAGGTGCTGTGGCTGGGGTTGGCGGCCCGCTGGCAGAGGAGCGGTCCAGAAGCCGGTGAGACAGGCTTTTCTAGGCTGGTAGAACCGACAGAGTGCTTGGTGCTGGGGTTGGGCGGATCCCTGCTGCTTTTGAGCCTTCCCCATCCGGCCATTCGCTTCTGGCATTTGCTTTTGAGTACTGGCATCCTGACCTGGTGGCTGCGGCAGAAGTCCAAGAGAGCTGAGCTCCTCGATCCCCGCTGGGTATTTCTCACCCATGCCTACGGAGTGGGGGCACTGCTAGCCGGGATCCGCTGGCTTTTGCCCGACTTGTTCGCGCCAGCGGTGCGGAGCACTAGCTTGTCCGCTTGGGGAGTGGTTCTGCTGTTGGTGGGTCTATTGGAATGGGCAGGGCGAGTGGCTCTGGGTGGGTCAGGGCGCTTTTGGGGATTGCCCGTGGGGCTGTGGCAGCGAAGTGCAGATGGCATAGGGCTGGTGCTGGTGGGATCCAGCTACTTGGCGTTTTTGCTGCAACGGTTCCTTGATTCGTCTGCGACTGGTGAACAATCCATGGGCTGGCTGTGGCTGCTGGTGCCTCTTGCTTTAACGGCAGCTCAGGTATTGGCCCTGCCCCCCCTGGAGTTCATGCCCCGCTGGCTGCAGAGCCCAGAGCAAGGGGGATTAGGATCCCTTTCCTGGCAGCAGGGGATCCCAGTGCGGGGATCCCTGCGTCTTTGGGCCGTGCTCTCGCTGGTGATGGCGCAGTTGCTCACCTTGGGCAGGCCGGGCCCGGATCTGCTCGGGCTAGGGCTGGGGTTGCTGCTGCTAGCTACCCAGGTGTGGCTATGGGCTTGTCCCTTGCCAAGTTCCCCTACTCCTGGAGCAGAGGGGGAAGCCCTGCTGGCGGTGGCCTTCGGCTCAGGGTTCGGCCTGGTGGGGATCAGCCGGCTCTTGCCGACACTTACGGAAGCGGAATGGCTGCTGGTCTTGGCAGCGCTGCTGTTGCTCTTGAGCGGCTGTCGCTACGGCATCCGGCACCTCTCTTCTCGCCTGCAAGCCGCTTACCGGCCAGCCCTGGATGGCTGGGGTATACCCTTGGGGTTGGTGCTCTTGCTCTCCCTAACGTTGCCCACCGCGGCGGCCCTCTTCACCCCTTCCTCGCCCCCTGCTTTCTCGGCAGCCATACCGCTGGCCTCTGGGGTTACCTGGCTGGCCATTGGTCTCCGACTTTGGGTAGAGGTTGCTCCGGTCTTCTCTGCTCCCATTGCCGAGACGGGATCCTCTCCGACCCTCCCCCCTAGCGCTAGCGGGACGGAGTCCTCTCCGACAAGGGATGCCCCTGAAATTGCCCAAGCCCTTTCATCTGGCCAGATCAAGGGTCAGATGGATGGGTTGTTGTACGGGCTGGGCTGGGCTTTGGAGCTACTGGCGGCAAGCGGCGTGTTGTGGGCTGTGCAGGGATCCCGTCCTGTTGCCCCTCTGCTTGCCGTCATCAATCTGAGCCTGGGGATCCTCTTTTGGATTGGGCCGGAAAAACTCTTGCTTGAGGGGGCCGCTCGCGCTGGCGGGACAAAGTCTTTGGGGGGGCAGCTCCTGCAACAGGTCAGGGCCCTGAGCTTCTGGCGGACGGGGCCTTTGATCTATGCAGGGTTGGGCTGGCTGGGATCCCATGCCCAGTGGAGTGAGGTAACGGGCTTGGGCAGCTTAGGTCTCTCCATCGTGTTGCTGGGCCTGGGGCGTCGACAGGCGGTCCAACGGGCGCAAGAGCAAGGCCGGGAAGACCTCCGTCCTGCCAACTGGAAAGGGCTCCTGGGCGCTTGGGGCGTGTCTGTGGCCGCCTACGAGAGCTGGCTTTACTTCCTCAGCCAGCGAACTGGGGGATCCCTGGCAAATGGGTTGGTGTTGATCGCTCTGTTAGGGCTGAGCTTGGCCTGGGGCTACGGCTTTTGTCCCCCTTGGCTGGCGGCGACCCTGCAGCTTAAAAGAGCTGGGTTGCGCTGGATGGCCTTGGCCAACTGGGCTCTGGCCAGCCTTGTCCTCTGGTCTGCCCTTTTCGATCCTCGCCTCAGCCGTTGGGGACAGCTCCTCTGGGTGCTGACGGGATCCGGCCTGGTGGCCTATGCCGCCGGACAGGCGAGAACCTCAACTCTAGAATCTCCAACAGAGCGAAATTGGGCGCCAACGGTCTGGGGTTACCTCAGTGCTTGGCAGGGGGCTGGGGTTCTGCTGGGCAGTGTGTTCCTGGGGCTGCCACAGCTATCCATAGCGCGGTGGGCCGGATCCCTGCTCTGTGGGCTGGGGCTGGTTTACCATGGCTTGCCCTGGCGACGGTGGGGCTGGCCGGCGGCTCCTTGGCAGAATACAGCCTTGGTGCTGCCCCTGGCCGCTTTTCTGGTAACCGCGGGAGGAAATAACACCCTTAATCTGCTGCTGGGGGCAACCTACTATGCCCTGCTGGCTATCTGGAGATCCCAAGTGCGCCTGGGCTATGTCAGCCTGTTCTTGAGCAACTGGATCCTCTGGGATTACATCCAGCAACAGGACTGGTCTTCTCTCACGTTCTCCGCCCTGCCCCTGGTGGGATCCCTGCTCTATGTGGCCCAGGTGGATCCGGGATTACAGGAAACCAACGGACGGCGGGGGCGGCATTGGCTGCGGCTGGTTTCCTTGGGCACATGGCTGCTGGTGGTGCTGGTGGAAACTCACGGGCAACGGTGGACGGGCTTTTGGCCGGTAGGGTTGGGTTTGGCCTTGGGTCTGCTGGGCTTGGCCTTGCGGGTAAGAGCCTATCTCTTCGTGGGCACGCTGGCCTTTGGGCTGGGGATCCTGCGGCAGGGATGGCTGTTGGTAACAACTGATGCGCTGCTGCTCTGGGCCACTGGGATCCTGCTGGGCCTGCTTCTGATTTGGACGGCAGCCAATCTTGAAGGGCGTCGAGAAGAGGTGGGATCCCGCCTCTCCGCTTGGCTAGGGCAACTGCAGAGCTGGGAATAGCTCCCCCCGTGGGAGAGGGGTCGAGAGTGAGCCAGTGGGGCAAGGGGCATGTCAAACTGGTGCTGGCCTTGCTTTGGAGGATGGGGTCTATTGCTGGGCAACGTTGACCCAAAGGTGTCTTCTCAGCCTAGGTGGAAAAAGCTTCTGCGGCAGATCTTGGCTCCTTGGCGCGAGTTCGATGGCATGTTGCTGGCCACGGTGCTGGCCTTGACAGGCATCGGCATTCTTGCCATCCGCAGCGCAGTCTGGGAGCGTCCCATCAGCCACTATTGGCTGCAGCAGTTGATCATGGCCGGGATCAGCCTGGTGTTTTTGGGAATGGTAGCCCGGATCCCGTATGAGCGGCTGTTGCGCTGGCACTGGTTCACCTACTTCCTGACCTTGGCAGGTTTAATTGCAGTGCTCTTTTTCGGCACGGCGGGGGGAGGGGCGGAGCGCTGGCTCTCCATCGCTGGCTTTCAGGTGCAGCCTTCTGAGTTTGCCAAGCTGGGGGTAATTGTTACCCTGGCTGCTCTCCTGCACCACTGGCCGATCAAGTACTTCAGCCAGATTTGGGTGGCCGTTGCCGTCATTGCTCCTCCCTGGATCTTGATTTTCCTGCAGCCCAACCTGGGCACTGCCCTGGTGTTTGTGGTGATTGTCCTGGTCATGCTCTACTGGGCCGGGGCCAAGGGCAGTTGGATCCTCTTGCTCCTGTCGCCGGGGGTGGGAGCCATTCTCTATGGCTTACACACTCGCCCAGAGCTGAGCTGGATGCTTTGGGTTTGGCTGCTCTGGTGTCTGGGAATGGCGGGGTTGGCTGCTTGGCGTCTCCCCTGGCAGTGGACGGGGGCCGTAACTTTTGGGGTAATCAACCTGCTCTCGGGGCAGTTGGGTCAGCTAGCTTGGCACCTTCTCAAGCCCTATCAGCGGCGGCGGCTGGAGATTTTTATCGATCCCATGCAAGAGCCCTGGGGAGCCGGCTATCACCTCATTCAATCCCGCATTGCCATCGGAGCCGGCGGCCTCTGGGGCCGCGGTATCCAGCAGGGCACCCAAACCCAGCTGGACTTCATCCCCGAACAGCACACGGATTTTATTTTCTCGGCCATTGGGGAAGAGATGGGTTTTATCGGCACCCTGACGGTGCTGATCCTGTTTTGGATCCTGTGTGCGCAGCTGATCTGGATTGCCCAAGGGGCCAAGGACAATTTTGGATCCCTGATTGCCATTGGGGTGCTGGCAATGATCCTGTTTCAGGCGGTGGTGAACATCGGCATGACCATCGGCCTGGCCCCCATTACCGGCTTGCCTTTGCCTTTTTTGAGCTATGGCCGCTCGGCTCTGCTGACCAATTTTCTGGCCATTGGCTTGGTGGAATCGGTGGTGATGCACCGCCAGCGTACTAGTCTTTTCAAGTAGGCAGGCTCCAGCGGGTTTGGCCTCAACAAGGGGAAGCTGCTGCCAGCGTTGGGCAACACTGGCCAAGGATCTTAAGATAGGAACACGGAGCCCCGGCTGGTCGAGCTGGCATGTTGCGTTTGGATCCTGCCCTCTACTTTGACCACAGCGCCACCACTCCGCCTCGGCCTGAGGTGATCGAGGCCATGCAGATGGCGATGCAGGAAAGCTGGGGCAACCCCTCCAGCTTGCACGGGTGGGGAGAACGGGCCGCCATGGCCATGGAGCGGGCGCGGCAGCAGGTGGCCGAGCTGCTTAACTGTGAGCCGGAGGCGCTGCTGTTTACCTCAGGCGGGACGGAGTCCAACAACCTGGCCCTGTTTGGGGTGGCCCAGCGCTACTCTACTCCCCAACATCTCATCATCTCCAGCGTCGAGCACGCCTCGGTGGAGAATGCTGCCCGCCAGTTGCAGTCCCAAGGCTGGCAGGTCACCCGTCTGCTGGTGAACGCCGCCGGCCAGGTGGATCCCCAGACTTTGATCCAGGCGCTGCAACCCAATACCGTTTTGGTCTCCATCGTCCACGGCCAAAATGAGGTGGGATCCCTGCAGCCCATTGCAGAGCTGGGTCAGATCTGTCGCCAGGCGGGGGTGCTCTTCCACACCGACGCTGTGCAGACGGTGGGGCGGATCCCGCTGGATCTGGCGCAACTGCCGGTGGATCTGCTCTCCCTTTCCGGGCATAAACTCTACGGGCCCCAGGGGGTGGGGGCGCTGTACGTGCGCCCAGGGGTGGAGCTGCGACCGCTGCTGCGGGGGGGTGGGCAAGAACGGCGGCTGCGGGCTGGCACCCAAGGGATCCCGGGCATTGTCGGCTTGGGAGTGGCGGCAGCTTTGGCGGCCCAAGAGCTATCTCAAGAAACGGCCCGCCTGCGGCAATTGCAACGGCATTTGGCCCAGTTGCTAGCGGAGGTGCCCGGTTTGCGGCTGACCGGCCCTGTGGATTTGGAGCAGCGCCTGCCCCACCACCTCAGCTACTGTGCCGCAGGGATCCCGGGGAATGTGCTGGTCAGGGCCCTAAGCCGCCAGGGGATCGCCATTAGCGCCGGCTCTGCCTGTAGCAGCGGCCAACTGATCCCCAGCCGCATCCTCTTGGCCATGGGCCACTCAGAAGCCGAGGCGCTGGGATCCATTCGCCTTAGCCTTGGCAAAGCCACCACCTACGCTGCGGTTGAGTATGTGGCCCGATGTCTACAAACGGAGCTTGCCTCCATCTCCAAATCCGTAGCCTTGGGGAATGCGGCAACTCAATCGCCGTTGTCGATCCCCGTCACCAAATTTTCGGGCTGGAGGCCCGCACCATAGCCGCAGGCTTGGTGTCGGGAGGAAAGCCCTCCTCCATATAGGTTTTGCTGGTCAAAAGTCTGGATAAACTACAATAAGCCCATGAGCCAGACTATCTCTGTACGTTGCAAGCTGATAGTCCCACAAGAGTTGCGTCAA
>NZ_JBSSAG010000014.1:0-69991 GCF_054058395.1 Thermostichus sp. OS-CIW-26
TCAGGACTTGGGTCATGGTTCTATCATAACTTCCGCATTCCTCCCGACACTGACCCTACGGGTACAGTGCGGGGCTCCTGCGATTTCTAGCTGAGGCTTTTCCCAAGACAAGAACAAGAACCTTTAACCAGCTCTTTCAGAGAAGGGCAACCAGCAAAAGAATCACCCCAATTCCAACAATCAGTACAGCTCCCCCCAGCCACACCCAGGAGATGCGGGACCTGCTGCCTATGTCGGTTTTCCCGACAGGATTCTCCGGCGCAGGTTCAGGCTTTGAGTTGACCGAATCCGGGGCAACAACTGTCAGATCCTGCAGTAGGCGATCGCCTTTTTTTTCCAACAGAACTGTGGTTTCTTCTGAGGCCAGCAGCGGGTTCAACAAGGGGGCCGTTTGCTCCCACTCGTATTCAGAATGTCCCGACTCACGCCCGTACACCGTGACCTGCTCTAAGCCGGGCAAGCCCAACGCCCTGAGCTCCACCCGCACCCGCTCCGTGAGATGGGGGTAGTCCACTCGAGCCAGGGGGGGCCGATTCAGGAGAACATGTAGATGACCTTGGCGGCGTTTGACCGCAATTCTGACCGGGGCAGCCAACCGAGCCTGCAACGCTTGGGCAATCTCAGCTTCGGTCATGGTGCAACATCCAAGGCATGAGAGTTAATTCTAATACAATCCTAGGGCAACGATGCAGAGGGTTACGGGGCCTCGGGGTAGAATGGGATGCGCGTTGGCGAAGAAAAGCAGAGCGTTCATCTTTTTCTCTCGCCGGATCCCTAGCTGGAAGTTCTATGCAAGAGAAAACCATTGTCCGCGATTATTTCAACTCCGTTGGCTTCGAGCGCTGGCGGCGCATCTATGGCGAAGAAGAAGTCAATTTCGTCCAAAAAGACATCCGCCTTGGCCATGCCCGCACGGTAGAGACGGTGTTGCAGTGGTTGGGGGATCCCTCGGGTTTACGCATTTGTGATGCCGGATGCGGGGTGGGCAGCCTCAGTTTGCCCTTGGCCACCAGAGGGGCGCAGGTGTTCGCCAGCGACATCTCGGAACAAATGGTGAACGAAGCACGCCGCCGCCAGCAAATGGAGTTGGGATCCACAGACAACCCCCAATTTTGGGTCTCGGATCTGGAGGAATTGACAGGGGAATACGATGTCGTCATCTGCCTCGATGTGATGATCCACTACCCCGAAGCCGAGGCCCTCCGCATGTTAAAACACCTGACCTGCCTGGCCCAGTCCCGCCTGATCTTCAGTTTCGCTCCCAAAACCCCCTGGCTGACGCTGCTGAAGAAAGTGGGAGAGTTCTTCCCCGGCCCCAGCAAAACCACCCGCGCCTATCAACACCGAGAGGCGATCTTGGTGAGCCAATTAACCGAATGGGGCTGGAAAGTGCAGCAGCGACAAACCATTCGCAGCCGCTTCTACTTTGCTTGGCTCCTCGATCTGGTTCGGTGACACTCGATCTGGTTCGTTAAACGGGAATGAAACATTTTCGTCTAGCTCCCCTCTCCCTCTGGCAGCGAGGCTGGGAGTAGGGGCAGCAGCGTGGAATGCTTGGGGAGTGTCTCAATCTAGTTTAAAAATGACTATAACGATCAGCTGAGGTTATCCAGTTGCTCCAGCAAATCGGGATCTGCCAGCTTTTGTAGGGCAAGCCGCGCGTCATCCCGAACCCCCCAATCGGGATCGTGGCGGGCGCTGGTCAGCAACTGCCTTGTTAGCATTGCGTAAACGGCGGGATCCTCGAGAGCCAGTTTCACCTGTTGCCCCAGGATCCCTAAGCTCCAGGCACAGTTGCCGCGTACCGCTGCGATTGGATCTTGAGCCAAACCCCGGCAGAGAGCTGCGACCACCTCATCCAATGCCGGGCCGGGCAACACCTGCGCCTGGGCCAGTTGTCCGAGGGCACTGGCAGCCCACAATCGCACTGCCGCGATATCCCCGGCCAACACTTCCAGCAACACCGGGTACGCCCGCGGATCCTTGGCATTGCCCAACGCCCACACCAAGCCTTTGCGCACATAGCCGTTCCAATCCCAGCGCAAGCCCTCGATCAGCACCTCCACCTCAGCGGGATCCGGATTCCGACCTAGGGCATAGGCTGCTCCCACCCGCACCAACGGGCAGGGATCCCGGACTAGGGCCAGCAGGGGTTTAACGGCGCGGGGTTCTTCGATCTCACAAAAAGCGCGGGCCGCCTGCATCCGCAAATAGGGATCCGGATCCTGCAACTGCTGCAGCATCAGCTCCACATCCACCTCCGGCGGCGAGTGAGGTGGCAGCTCGTCTAGGGGCTCCAGGGGAGAAAAAGCGTCTTCTTGCATGAAAGGGTGCCCAGGTGTTGGCGGAGGGGACGAGGGCAAAACTTGCCCTTCCTCAAGGCAAAAGCCAGAGCCACAACAACCAAACCAGCAGCAGAGTTGCTGCCCATCATAAACTGCCGGGATCCTCCATCTGATCTGCTCTTTCCGGTTGGGATCCCGGCACCCTAAGCAAGTCCGCTCCTTCCAACACCCGCGCCGAGCGGATCACATCTCCCACCTGGATGCGCTCCACCCACTCCATCCCCTCGGTGACGTAGCCGAACACGGCATAGCGCCCGTCCAAAATCGGCAGAGCAGAGAGGGTGATGTAAAACTGGGAAGAGGCTGAGTCAAGTGGGCTAGAACGGGCCATGGCCACCGCCCCCAAACGATGGGGCAAGAGCAACTTACTCAGAGCAGCGGGATCCTGGATCAAGGTGTTGTAGCGGGGGTAGGGTTCCCCACGCAGCTGAATTTCCAGGGGGATGGTGCGCAGGCGGTTGCTCCCCGGCTCTGTTGCACCCCCTGTACCGTCACCACGGGGATCCCCACCCTGCACCACAAAAGGCTGCGGATCCTTTTCCACCCGATGGAAGGTGAGGCCATTGTAAAAGCCCCGCTGAACCAAATCCACGAACTGGCCGCCGGTCAGGGGTGCCGCTTCCCCGTGGATCGCCAAGATCACCTTGCCTACCCCCTCAGCAGTTTGCACCTCCATCTCCACCACTGCCTTCCCTTGCAGTTGCGGGCGGCTAGCATAGGCCGCCGGGATCCCAGAGGGGGATTCTGAGAGGGGGGGTGTACTGCGACAAGCCAACAGCCCGAGACAGAGGTATCCCAGAACTAAGCCCACTCCCACTCTGCAGCGGCTCATTCGCCCCGGCTTGGCGAATTTCATCTGCCCCTCCTCCTTCAATCCAATCTCCCACCCTCCAGGCGCTGCTCAACCCAGCAGGGATCCCTATTTGGATGCTTTAGATTCGCTGCGACAGTCCCAACTGCAAGGTGACGCTTTGAGCACCATTGCTCACCCTCACACCGTAGGGGCTGATGGAGGTAACCCGCCACTCTGCTTTCACCGCATGGCCAACAGCCACCTGCCGCACCACGTTGTCGATCAAGATCAGAGCCTTGGGGGCACCTGGATCGTGGATCAATCCCACCAGCTTCATTTGCGGCAGAGGCTGGGGTGGGATCCGCGCTGGCACCGGAGGCGCAGGTGCCCTGGGGGGAGAGGGAAGACCAGCCCCTCTTGAAGCAAGAGGAGCGGCAACAGTCGGCGGTTTTGCCGGCTCGACCAAGACAGCCTTTGCAGAATCCTCAGGTGGAGCTTTGGGGTTTTCATCCACATCAGCAGCAGTGGGAAGCAGGGGCTCCTGGTGAGCATCGGAATGGGAAGAATTGGGTGCCTCAGCCAAGGGATCCCAAGTGGCCTGCGAAAAAACCACCGCCCGCGGGCGCAGGGTCATCCAAAAAGCCAGCCCTGCCACCAAGGTAGCGGCCAAAGCCATACCCAGCAGTAATCCTCCGGCAGCAGAGAAGCGCCGGGAAGGCAGTGGGGGCCGTGTGCCGAGGTAAGGATATTCGCCGGCTTCTGACAGCCCCTCTTCCAAGCTGTTCTCCAAATCCTCGAACAGCTCATCCAACAGAGAATCTGCCTGCTTGACTTGGCCAGACCATGCCCAAGGGGAACGACGGCCTCTGCCCGCTGAAGCATCTAACCCGGACATACAACCTCCCTAGCCTGAGCGGCGGGGATCCCGAGGAGTTGAGACACTCAGCCAACAGTTGCCGTCTATCGCCCAAAGGCTCTCAAAGGAGCCGCATTTCCGGGTACTCGGTCAACAGCGCCTCTGCCGACAGGGTGTCTCCCTCCAACTGCGGCGTCCACAGCACTTCGATGGCCACAATCCGATCTGCCGGAATCGAAGCCAGCTGCAACAGGCACTGCCGCAGATCCGCCGTGGAGTTAACTACAGGTAGTGTACCCAAGTTACCACGATACGCAACCAGTAGAGTTACCAGCAGGTACTCGCCAACATCTGGGATCCCAGCAGCAGATCGCTGCAGCGCCGCTTGGGAGACTTGTTGGATCTGGTTGTTGCGGTTGCTGAGGCTTTCGACGCTGAACTTGCTCCGTTCTTGTAAAGAGGCTTGATAGAACAGGGATTCGGCGCGGGAGAGGGGCAGCTTCTCCGCTTGGGCATGGCCATAGGCCCAGTAGTCGCTGTAGCGCATCAAGCCAAGGGTGACCTCTTGCAACAGTTGGCTCAGCCCTTCTGGCGACTGAGTATCCGCCTCCAGAGCCAGGGTGTTCATGTCTTTTTGCAGTTGCCGGGCGCTGGCCAGCAGTCCCACTTTTACCTGCGCAACAGTTACCTGGGGATCGCGAACCCCAATGCTATCGTCCCCTTCTTCGGATCTGATCCCCGAGCGCAGCGTCTGCACCAAAAAGCTACCTGCCCCAACCAAGAGCAGCAGCGTCAGCAGGCCGCCACCCCCCCCTCCCCAGAAAAAGGGCACCAGCAGCGGAAAACCAAAGCCGCCTCCATAGCTGGGGTAGACAGGAGCTGAGTAGTGCGGGCCAATCGAGCGGGGGGCAGAGAACGTCGGAGACCGGAAAGATCCGCCGCCAATGCGACCGCCACTGCGTGCCCAAACAGCGCCTATGGGAGCCAGGGCCAAGGTCAAGGCCAGGGCAATAGCCAGCAGAGGCCGGCAGACGCGACCGATTCGTTTCAGCATGATCACAATGTTTTCGTCCATCACGGGGCTAGTCTTTCTTAATTCTACGCTTTCTCGTTGGCGGGAATAGGGGCGGAAACCGATCCCCCACCCGGCCATCTCACTTGTTCAATTCTTCTGTGTTGATTCTTTGTGTACTGAGCCGGCCAATGACCGTCAACCAATCGAGGCAGAGCCATGCTACGGTCTGGAAGGTTGCCAGGAGGAGGGCAAACAACAGCAATGCAAACTCAGGCTAACGTCCAAGCCGAGGAAAGAGAGCGGGCATCTTCTCCACCCCGTGCCCAGATTCGGCTGTTGGTGGTGGATATCGATGGCACGATTGCCGGGCCTTCCAACCAGGTTTCAGAGCCGGTTCGGGAGGCCATTCAGAAGGCCAAAGCAGCAGGGGTGCGAGTAGCCATCGCTACGGGTCGCATGCATCGTTCTGCCGAGCGGTTCCACTACGCGATTGGGGCCGATATGCCCCTATGCAGCTACCAGGGGGCTTTAATTCGGGATCCCGATAGCCAAAAGACCCTAAAGCACTGGAGCCTGGACTGGCCGCTGGCCGAGGAGTTGTTGCAAGCGTTGCAGGATCAGCCGGTGGGGGTTCACCTCTACATCGATGACCAGCTCTATTTGCGGGAGCTGAGCCCTCTCAGTCAGGCCTATGCTGAGCGCTCTCAGGTGCCGTTCCAGATGTTCTCTTCCGCCCAATACGGACGAAGCCCCACCAAGATCCTGGCTGTTTCTGAGGATACCGAGTTCCTGCAGGAATTGCAGGGATCCCTGCGGCGGCGGTATTCCCCTGAGCAGCTCTACCTCACCCGTTCAGAGCCGATTTTTCTCGAGGCTACCCATCCGGCGGTGAACAAGGGCAATGCCGTTCGTTTTTTGGCGGAGGAAATGCTGGGGTTGTCGGCGGAGCAGGTGATGGCCATTGGCGATGGCGACAACGACATTGAGATGCTGCGGTATGCGGGGATCGGGGTGGCGATGGGAAATGCCTCGCCAGCTCTCTTGCCCCATGCCGACTGGATCGCCCCTTCTGTAACAGAAGACGGGGTGGCGGCAGCCATCGAGACCTTCATCCTCAGCTAGGCAGGGATCCCATGCTGGGTCTGGCTTCTTCTCCCTTTCCTGAGGTCACCCTGCGTCCGGCGCAGCAACAGGCGTTGGCCTACCAATCGGGGCCGCTGGGGATCGCCGCCGTTCCGGGGAGCGGCAAGACCTTTATTCTGGAGCTGTTGATCGCCGATTTAATTCTCAATCGGGGGATCCCACCGGAGCGCATCGGGGTGTTCACCTACATGCGTTCGGCGCGGGGCAACTTGATCAGCCGCATCAATCAACGTTTGCAACGGGCGGGGTATCCGGATCGCTTTACCCAGGCCTTTACCCTGCATTCTTTGTCGTTGCGGGTGTTGCGGGAGGCCCCCAGCCGTTGGGAGGAGCTGTCTATTTTGGAGGGATACGAACAGGAGCGGTTGCTCAGCCGCTTGTGCCGCGCTTGGCTCGTCCGCCATACTCAGCTCTGGGAGCCGCTGATCCCCGGCGACAACAACCCGCAAAAGATCGCCCAAAACCGAGCCCAGTTCCGGCGCAGTTTCCAGCAGATGGTGCAGGTAGTCATCAGCAGGGCCAAGAATCTGCGCCTGGGGCCAGAAGTGATCCCCAGCGAGGGCTATCTGGGCTGGGCTGCTCCCATCTACGCCGGTTATCAAGCGGAATTGCGTCGCCTGGGCAAGTTAGACTACGACGACCTGGGCTGGCAAGCAGTGGATTTGATCGAGGGCAGTCCAGAGCTGCGGGAGCAGGTGCAGAACTGGTACGACTACCTGTTCGAGGATGAGGCCCAAGACAGTTCCCCCCTGCAGGAAGAGCTGCTGCGGCTGCTCAGCCAACGCACCGGCAACCTGGTGCGGGTGGGGGATCCCAACCAGAGCATCATGGGCACCTTTACCAGCGCCGAGCCGCGGCTGTTTCGCGCCTTTTGCCAGGCTAGTCCTCAGGTGGTGCTCTTGGATGAATCCAGCCGCAGCGCCCCCCAGATCATCGCTTTGGCCAACCGCCTGGTGGAGTGGGTGAATCAGCAGCACCCCATCCCGGCTTTGCGCACCGCTCTGGCCCCCCAGCCCATTCAACTGGCCACCTCCGGTGGCCAAAACCCCCCGGCCAGCGAGGGTGGTGTGGACTTTCTGCGGGTTGTCGGATCCCCGGAAGAGGAGCTGCAACAGGTGGCGCGGCAGGCCATTGCAGCCGCCCAAGCTTTTCCCGGCCAAACGGTGGCCATTCTGGTCACCACTAACGAGCTGGGGGGCAAAGCCCTCAGCTATCTCCAGGAAATGGGAGCGGAGCGGGTGATCGATCTGTTGCGGGGCAGTCCCAGTCAGCGGCGGGTGTTGTTGCAGCTCAAGGGAATCATCGACTGGTTTGCCCAGCCCACTGCCCCCACTCGCTTGGCTGCTGCTGTGGATTGCTTGGCGGATTGGGCGGGGATCCCACGTGCTGAACTGGGACCGATGTTGAGCTGGATCCGCGCCTCTCTGCCGGAGCGGCTGCTGTTCCCCAACTTTGGTGAGGCTCCCGCTCTGCCCGATGGCCCGCCTTGGCAGAACTTGGGCAGGCTGCTGCGCACCCTTGCCGGTTGGCTCCGGGCCGGGCGATCCCCTTGGCCAGAGGTGCTGAATGTGATCGTTCAAAGCCTCTACCGCAAGCCGGAAGAGCTGTTTGTGGGTCGCTATGTAATCGATCAGCTGGAGCAGGTGCTGGGATCCCTGCCCGAAACCGATTGGCAGGAGATCGCCCAAGAATTTCAAGTGATTCTGGATCACCGCCTCAACAACTTGCCTTCGGAGATCTTCGCCTTCGACCCCGAGCCGGGCAGCATCACTGTCACGACTCTGCATCGGGCCAAGGGGCTGGAATGGGATCAGGTGTTCATCCCCCAGGTGTCGGCCTACGAGTTTCCCACCCAGTACGGGGAGCGAACCCTGGGGCTGAAGTTTTTGGATGAAGTGGATATGCAGGCAGAGGCCCTGGCTCAGTTGCGACAGCTCAGCCCCAAAGGCGGCTGGGATCTGCAGGCCGACTCTGCCACCAAGCAAGCCTTTTTGGACTTGGCAGCGGAGCGGCTGCGGCTGCTGTATGTGGGCATCACCCGCAGCAAACGACGGCTCACCCTCTCGGTATCCAGCCAATCTCGCTTTGGCACAGAGCAGAGTTCATCTTTGGTGTTTCGGGTGTTAAGTCGCAGTTTTAGGGCCAGTTGACCGGGTGAGTCTCTCGTTCTTCATGGATTGGCAACCTGCTAGCATGGCTAAGCCCGATAGCGCTTGCGCGCCGCCTTGCGGCAATGGGGCAGTCTTTCAGAAGCTATGGATATTCTGCAATGCAACCTCGGCGTATTGCCCGCGAACTGGCCCTGCTGGGGGTCAATCAACTGCCAGCCACGGCGGCCAAACTGAGCGAAAAACAACTGGAGGACTTGCTGCTGGCAGCCATCCGCGCCCTGAGTGAAGAGACCCATGAAACCCTCTCCACAGCGGCGGCGGAAATCCAGCGCAGCGACCGTTTGTTGCACGAGAGCGATCCTCTATTGTTGGCCGATTCGGATCCCAAGGAAGAGGGTGGATCCCGCTCCGTTACCCTCCGCCTTCAGCAGGCCCAACGACACCTGCAGCGCCTGGAAATCACTCTGAAGGAGGCGGACGTTCCTGACCCCAATGCCTTACGGGGGGAATTGCTGGAGCTAATCCAGCAGGTGCAAGTGGCCCTCGGCAACGCCGGCCAAGCCTTAGAACACCTGGAACAGCGGCTGCACAGCGTCCGCCACATCTTGGATGAGGTTGTCCAGTTGTCCCAAAGAGCAGTCAACCGGGTGGGCGTTGCCCTGTCCATGCCGGAACTGTTGTACATTGCCCAATCCCAAGAAGTGCGCGCCTACGCTTTGCAACTGTTAACTGCCCTGCGAACCCACAAGGAGGCGATTGA
Source organism: Thermostichus sp. OS-CIW-26 (assembly GCF_054058395.1). Taxonomy (NCBI): domain Bacteria; kingdom Bacillati; phylum Cyanobacteriota; class Cyanophyceae; order Thermostichales; family Thermostichaceae; genus Thermostichus; species Thermostichus sp. OS-CIW-26. The sequence continues at coordinate 9,024 of NZ_JBSSAG010000014.1, forward strand.
TGCTCGTTTGCAAAAGGCTTTGGTGGGTTGGCAACTGCAGCGGGTTGGTCGGATCGAACGAGATATCCTGCGCCTGGCGGTGGTGGAGATGGAAATACTGGCCAGCAGCCCCGTGAAGGTTGCCATCAACGAAGCTGTAGAATTGGCCAAAAAATACGGGGATCCTGAGGCCGCCGCTTTCGTCAACGGAGTGCTGCGACGGGTAGTGGACAGCCAGATGGAGACCCACCGGGGTCGGGATCCCTCCCTCCCTGGTTCTGGTTCCGGGGGCTGAGCAGATCACTGGGGATCTTCCTTGCCAGGATAAAAGTCGGGATCCATCACCTGCTCAAATGTGTAGGGACACTGGGCAGGCAGATCTGCTTCAGACAATGGTGTTTCTCTCACCACCAACAGGATCCCGTCCTGGTGAGCCTCTTGCAGGGCTGCCGAAAGATCGGGCTTGAGGCTGGGACTGTCTTTGAGCAATCGCTGGATCTGGCGGCGTTGTTCGGTAATCGTTGCCCGCCAACTTTTGCCTCGCAGGTGGGGTTGCAATTGCCACCTCAGCAAATGCCCTACCAGGATCCCCAGCCGGTGCAGCAATTCCCGGCGTTCTTGCCTGCCCAAAGCCTCGATTTCCTCCACCACGTTGGCGATATCCAGTTGATCCCACTGCCCCGATTTCAGCAGTGCGGCTTGCTTTTGCGTCCAGGCATAGAAGTCGTACTCGTAAAGTTGCATGCTTCATTGCCTAACTGGGCACTGGCCAAGGAGATCTTACTGACCCCGAACTACCCCTTTTTACCTTGAGCTCATTGATTTCCCGGACTAGGCCAAGCCCGGGAATGCTTGCGGAAAGCGGGTTTTGCCGGTTGGTTGGGGAAAGCGGGCGATGAGACTCGAACTCACGACATCCAGCTTGGGAAGCTAGCGTTCTACCACTGAACTACGCCCGCGTAAATCAATCTCAAGTTTAGCAAGCTGAAACCCTTGCTGAATCTAACCTATCACGTTCCCGACCCCTTGAGTAGGTGGGGAGTTGGGGGGGGCATATTTTGCCCGCAATTTGACCAGCAGGGAATGACGTCGAGAGACAAAGCTATCGTGCATGCTGGGGCAGGGCGAGAGTGGGTTAATCATCTTTCACGTGGGATCCCTGGTACAACTGAGACAGTATTCTGTCTGCGGCCTATGTCCAGCATCCTCCTGCTCTCCGGTAGTCCCAGCACTCCTTCTCGCTCAGAAGCCGTTTTACATCACGCTGCCGGGATCCTGTCCGATCTGGGATTGACCACTCAGTTTGTTTCGGTGCGGGATTTGCCCCCAGAGGATCTGGCACTGGCCAAGTTCGATAGCCCTCAACTCAAGGCAATTCAGCAAAAGGTGGCCCAAGCTACCGGGATCGTCATCTCTGCTCCCGTTTACAAAGCCTCCTATCCAGGTGTGTTGAAGGCACTGCTGGATTTGCTGGATCAAGACGCCTTTACCGGTAAAGTGATTCTCCCCATTGCCACCGGGGGAACCCTGGCCCATCTGCTGTCCATCGACTTTGCGATGAAACCTGTGCTGGCGGTGATGGGGGCAACCCACATCCTGAGAGGGGTTTATATCCTGAGTTCTCAAATTCAGTTGGACGCTGCCGGAACACTACAGCTAGAGGCCGACATCGAGGAACGTCTGCGAGCAGGGCTGCAGGCACTTGCGCAGGCGGTGAAATAGAAGAAATCAGAATTTTGCGGAGACTGGCCGAATACGGGATTGGTGCCCTGGGCCCAGAACCGGTTGCGGCAATCTATTCCGAAAAGTGCATAGGTGATTGCCCAGTCAGGCCCGAGAAGCCGCGGAAGAGCCGACGGCAAGGGATCCCTTTTGCGGGTATGGCCGGATTAAATTTCTATAAATCCCCCAAAAAACCTGCAAAACCGTAAGTTATGATACAGACATAGGATAAATCGTTCATCTCTGCAGTTGGCTCACCAGTGGCCTGGAGCTGTGCAGAGACGGAAGTAGGGGTCTTCCCGAAGGAACGCGCCTCAACTGAATCGCGCCACTCTTTCCGTGGCGTAGGGCCCAACGACAACAAACTCAACCCTTCGTTGATGGAGGCGATATATGAAACTCTCTTTCCGTGGCAACACCTTTGACTACGTTCCTGCGCATACTCAGCTCAGCGATGAGGAGTTGCAGGCTCAGTATCGCGGTCAAGCCTTCTGTGTGCACCACACCAGCAAGAAAGCGATGCCTCACCCTCATCAGCCCCTGACCTACCGGGGCGTAAGCTACTGAGGTGAATACTGTTTGCCCTTGTAGGTGAGGTGGGGATCCACTGGAGATCTCCATAGAGATTCGGAAAAGACCGAGCGGCCCCGTTTGGGGTCGTTTTTTGAGGCAAAGCAACACCCCCAGAAGGAGCAGCACCCGTTCCACCTGAGAAGCAAGTAGATGGGTCTGGGCCTGCCGAGTTGAGTTTGAACGAGTTGAGTTTGAAATGGGAGCGATGCCGAGGCAGGGTGCGCTAAGATGCGGTTCCAAGCGATAATGGCCTTAGCAACTTGCCCTACAGGGATCCGCTGCGATGGAAGCGTTTTTCGAGTTTCTCTGGTCGGCTTCGGCCATCTTGCTGGTGATCTTGGTGCTGCTGCACAGCCCTAAGGGGGATGGGTTGGCGGGCATTGGCGGGCAGGCCCAGCTGTTCTCCAGCTCCAAGAGTGCTGAGCAAAACCTCAACCGCATCACCTGGACGGTAGCGACCCTTTTCCTCTCCATCAGCGTGGTGTTGGGGGCGGGCTGGCTCTCGGCAGCCACAGGGCCATAGGGATCCCTTTCCGTGTTGGCGATTTACCTGCATGGATTCGGCTCTGGGCCGCAGTCGGCCAAGGCAACTTTCTTTCGGCAGCGGCTGCAGCAGGTGGGGATCCCTGTTCAGGTGCCTGATCTGAACCAGGACAATTTTGCCCAGCTCACCTTGACCCGCCAGATCCAGCAGGTTTCCAGCCAGCTTGCCGAGATGAACTACCCCCCTGTCACCCTCATCGGCTCTAGCTTGGGGGGCCTGGTGGCTGCTTGGGTTGCCGAACGACAACCTTGCGTGCAGCGCTTGGTGCTTTTGGCGCCGGCTTTTGGCTTTTTAGGCCATTGGCTGCCGCGGCTGGGGGCAGAGGCGGTGGAGACTTGGCAGCGAACCGGACAGCTCATGGTGTTTCACTACGGAGAAGGCCGCCCTCTCCCTTTGGAGTACGGCTTTGTCGCCGATGCCCAGCGCTACCCGGATGGGGGGTTACGACGGCCTGTGCCCACCCTAATTGTGCACGGGATCCAAGACGACACCATCCCCATTCAAGCCAGTCGAGACTATGTGGCCCGTCGCCCCTGGGCCCAACTGGTGGCGGTGGAGAGCGACCACGCCCTGACCGATGTGTTGGATCCCATCTGGCAGATCACCAGCCGCTTCTGCGGGTGGGGGATGGAGACGGGGCAGTAGGGTTGTTAAGAGGATCCCTGTCCCGTGCTTGCCCATTCGCGAAAGCGTCGCGTAGCGATAATGTCTATGCAATCCAAAGTGCTGTGCCTACAACAGGGGAAGGCTGACGTGACTGCCGGCTTGCTCTTCGATATGGACGGGGTGATTGTGGATTCGGAACCAATCCATGCCCGCGCCGGGGCCATTGCCCTGCAACGCTGCCACCTATCCCTGGATTTGGCCCCCATCTCCCTGCAGTTCAAGGGGCGCACCGACCGCGACATGTTCGAGTACCTTGTCCAACACCAGACGGACACCCCACCTGCAGAACGGCCCCTGCTGGTGCAGCGCTTGATCGAGGAAAAGGCCAAGGCTTTTGGCGAGCTGCTGGCAGAGGTACCCCTGGTGCCGGGGGTGCTGGAGTTTTTGGCGGCCAGCCGCCAGCGCTTTTCTGCCCTGGCCGTCACCACTTCGGCCATCCGCCGGGATCAAGCGCAGATTTTCCAGCGCTTCGACCTGCACCGCTGGTTTGACGCGGTGATTACCGCCGAAGACATTCAGCGGGCCAAGCCCGACCCAGAGCCTTACCTGAAAACGGCTGCCGCTGTGGGGTTGGATCCGGCGTTGTGTTGGGTGATTGAAGATTCTACCCATGGGATCCGCGCCGCTAAGGGGGCTGGCTGTTTTGCGGTGGGCCTCACCACGGCTTTCACCGCCGAGGAACTGCGCCACGCCGGGGCAGATGTGGTGGTGGACAGCTTTGCGGAGTTGGCCGCACTCCTGTTCGCGAGAGCGTCGCGTAGCGATAACCTGCCTGTGTAGGGAGCCCAGCCCATTCGCGAGAGCGTCGCGTAGCGATATGCCAGCACCCACTTTTTTGCGGCAGGCCCTGGATCGCTATCCGTTTGCTTCGCGGCGACGGGTGGTGATGGGCAGACAGGGATCCGTGGCCACCAGCCAACCTTTGGCGGCAATGGCGGGCATGGAGATGTTCTGGGCGGGCGGCAATGCTGTGGATGCAGCCGTGGCAATGGCGGTGGCTTTGACGGTGGTGGAGCCAACCTCCAATGGCATTGGCGGCGATGCCTTTGCTCTGGTGTGGGAGGGGGGGGAAGAGGGTCAGCTGTACGGGTTGAATGCTTCCGGTCGCAGCCCAGCCGCCCTGACGCCGGAGCGGTACCGGGACCATGGGCGGATCCCCCCCTACGATTGGTTAGCGGTGACGGTGCCGGGGGCAGTTTCCGCTTGGCAAACCTTGCACCGGCGCTGGGGAAAGCTGCCGTTCGAGCGTCTGTTTGTGCCTGCCCTTCGTCTGGCGCAAGAGGGATTTCCGGTCTCTCCCCGGGTGGCCCAACTGTGGCAGGCGGCGGAGTCCATCTATTTGCCCCTGCCAGATCCCCGCCACGACGCCTTCAAGGCCGTTTTCTTTCCCCAAGGGCGTGCCCCACGGGCTGGAGAGCGCTGGAGCAGCCCCCTGCATGCTCAAACCCTAGAAGAGATTGCCCGTAGCGGTGGGGAGAGTTTTTACCGGGGGGAGCTGGCGGAGAAGTTGCTGGCTTTCTCGGAGGCCACGGGCGGCTTCCTGTCCCCCGCCGACTTGGCCCAGCACCAGGCCGATTGGGTGGAACCCATCCATACGGATTACCGCGGCTACACCGTCTGGGAGATCCCCCCCAACGGGCAGGGCATTGCCGCTTTGATGGCGCTCAACCTTTTGGAGGGTTTTGAGCTGGGTCGGATCTCCTACGATGCCGGCGAGCGCTATCACCTGCAGATTGAGGCAATGAAGCTGGCCTTTGCCGATGTGAGCCGACAGGTGGCGGATCCGGAGTATGTGCGGGTCAGTCCTGCCCAGATGCTGGATAAGGCTTATGCACAGCGGCGGCGGCAGTTGATCGGGAGAGAGGCGATCCCCCTGGCCCAGCCAGGGCTGCCGGAGGGGGGAACGGTTTACCTGGCTGCAGCTGATGGTGAGTTGATGGTGTCTTTGATTCAGTCGAATTTCGATGGCTTCGGCAGTGGTCTGCTGGTTCCGGGCACGGGCATTGCTCTCCACAACCGCGGCACGGGTTTCACCCTGGAGCCCGGCCATCCCAACCAGGTGGGCCCCCGCAAGCGCCCCTACCACACGATCATCCCCGCTTTTCTATCCAGAGAAGGGATCCCTCTCGGCCCTTTTGGTGTGATGGGAGGGACGATGCAGCCCCAAGGCCATGTGCAGGTGGTGGTGAACTTGGTGGATTACGGCCTAAACCCCCAAGCGGCCCTGGATGCGCCCCGCTGGCGAGTGCTGTGGGATCAGGGGATCCCGCAGGTGGCGCTGGAGAGCACGGTGCCGCCCCAGGTGGTGCGCGAACTCTCCGCCCGCGGCCATGCAGTGCAGGTGGTGGACGCAGAAGAGGATTGTGGTCTTTTTGGCCGGGGACAGATCCTCTTGCGGGATGGGGATCACTTCATTGCGGCTTCCGAACCCCGTGCCGATGGCCTAGCCCTGGCGTGGTAGAAGGCTCAACTCATCACCATGCCACCATCGATGGCAAAAACCTGTCCCGTGATGTAGGCCGCCGCCGGATCTGCCGCCAAAAAACGCACCAGCCCCGCCACTTCTGCCGGGGATCCCAGTCGCCCCAGGGGGATCTGCGCCAAAATCGGGCCGGGATCCAGTTTTTCGGTCATTTGGGTGGTGATGAACCCCGGTGCCACGGCGTTGACGGTGATGTTGCGGCTGGCCAGCTCGCGAGCTGCTGTCTTGGTGAGGCCCACCACCCCTGCTTTGGCGGCGCTGTAGTTGGCCTGGCCGGCATTGCCCACCAAGCCCACCACCGAGGTGATGTTGATGATGCGCCCCTGGCGCTGCTTCACCATGATCTTGGCGGCTGCCTTTAGGCAGAGAAAGACCCCCGTCAGGTTGAGATCCAGCACCGCCTGCCAATCTTCTGGCTTCATGCGCAGCAGCAGGGTGTCGCGGGCCATGCCGGCATTGTTCACCAGCACATCCACCCGACCCCACCGCTCCATCACCTGGGCAAACAGGCTCTCCACCGCCTCTGGGCAAGACACATCGGCGGCCACAGGGATCCCTTCTCCCCCCAGGGCCGCGATCTCCTCCACCAGGGACTCGGCTTCGGCAGCGGAGCGGGCGTAGTTGATCGCCACTTTTGCTCCAATGGCCCCCAGGTGCAGGGCAATCGCCCGGCCAATGCCCCGGCTGGCTCCGGTGACCACAGCCACCCGGTCTTGGAGGGAAGGCAAAGGGAGAAGCTCAGACATAAGCGGCAGATTCCTCGTGATTCGGACAGCGTGATTAGGACAGCCGCAACAGTATAGGATGCTTTAGAGCCCTCTGGTTGCCACTGGCTTCCCTGCGATCGCTTGCGCTGCGTCCCTCATAACCGCCGTTCGCGCTACTTGGATGGAGTCCTTCGGCATAGGCAGGAGGGATCCCACGGCTCTGTGCAGTCACCCTGCCCGCAAGATGTGTTGACGGACGGATTCCCAGACCAACGGGCGAGCAGAGCCGGACTATGATCAAAGGCTAGGCCGCAGCAGAGCATGCCTCTAACCCCCAAAACCCTGAACTTTGCTGAATTTACTGAGCTTTAGGCGGTTTGGCAAAAGTCATTGAGAGGGATATAGTAGACCAAGTTTCCCCCTGATCCTTGAGTCCACCGCAACGGTTGCCGGGAAGTGAAGGGGGAAAGCGCTCGGGGGGTATTCCTCAGGGCTTTGCGGGATACCGCCTTCCTGCTCAGAGATAGGCAGGATGCGATCGCTTCTTTCCTGAACCATGTTCAGGAGAGTCCAGCGTGAATGTATCAGGAACTGTCCATGCAAGTGGAGTTTCGCGAGTGCGATCCGGGAAATCTGTGGATCTGGTTTGAGTTTGCCGAGCCGCCGGTCGAAGCTGAGCTGGAGTACCTCAACGAGGTGCTGGAGTCATGGTACGTGCTGGGCAAACTGGGGGGATTTAACGCCGAGCGCCTGGTGGCCCAAGAGGCAGAGGCGGATCTGAGCTATCTGGAGTATCCCAACGAATCGGATCCCTTGCCTTCCCTGATGCACAACATGGGATCCCTGGAAGAGAAGGACAACTGGGCCCGCTGCTGGTTTGATCTGGGCACCGCCGATGCGATGGCGCTGGATGTGTTGATCAACGCCCTGCGCACCCTCAGCCTGGAATACATCGGCCTCAGCCGCGTGATTATCGGCGGGCAAAATGAGGATTGGCCAACGGCGGATCCGGAGGAGATGGATGACATGGATGACTACGATCTAAACGGCTATGTGCGGGATCACAGGGAGGAGGAAGGAGGGCTGGAATAGCGGGATCCCTGCCTACTCCAAGTAGCCCAGCTCCTGCATCTGCCGCACCAAGTCGGCATCGCTCTCCACATTCACCTTGCGAGGAGCCGTGCTAGGCCGCCGGGACTCTGCCCAGCTCACCCAGGCTTTCAGCCCCTGCTGTAGGCGAGCCAGCCAAGCCTGGGGGGAAAGGGATCCCCAGCCGGCTTCCCCCGCCGACCCGTCGTGACAGCGTTGCGGATCAGCATCAGGGAGAGAGGAGACGGGATCCCCGTTGCCGACCCAAAGCAGATCCCGCAGCTCCGCCGGATCCTGCTCCAGGTTGTAGAGGCTGGGGCGATCCCCCGTTTGGATGAGCTTGGTCATCCCCTCATAGAGGGCACGGCGGATGTCGTAACAGGCACGCGCCCGCAGCAGGCTGTCGTTACGGCTTTCCATAGCCCGAATGAGGAGGTGGGGCGGGAAGGCTTCGCTGAGCACTGTTCCCTGCTCGGGATCTTCCCCTGCCAAGGTGCGGGCCAAGCTGAGGCGGGCGACCTCGCGGCGGAGCTTGAGGCTGACACAGGGGGCACCGTTGGGGGAAAGGTTGGGGCTAAAGCCGGCAGCTTCCAGGAGGGTATGGAAGAGGCGGCGGGTGGAAACGGGGGTGGCAATGCGTTTTCCTGCCGGGAAGTGGCCGGGATAGCGCAGGATGAGGGGCACGCGGATCAGCTCTTCGTAGACCACAAAGGCGTGGCCGACGAAGTCGTGTTCTCCCAGGCCTTCGCCGTGATCGGCGACGATGGCCACCAGCGTGTTCTGCTCCAGGCCGGTGTGGCGCAGGGTGTCGAAGACGGATCCCAGTAGGTGATCTTGGTAGGCCACCTCAGCATCGTAGATATCCCGCAGCACCTGCGCTTGCAGTGGAGAAAGGGGCTGCGGCAGGGGCGCCATCCAGCGGTAGGGCTGGGCGTTGTATTGGCGCAAAAAGTCGCGGGCCTCGCGGTTGCTTTTGAAATAGGGGGCGTATTTCTGCACAAAGGGCTCCGGCGGCCAGTAGGGCAGATGGGGCTCCATCAGGTTGACAAAGCAAAAGAAGGGCCGTGCTCCGGGATCCGACCGGCGGCGGGCCATCTGCTGCAGGTAGCGGTTGAGGTCGGCAATCGAGGCGGCGGTGTTGCCTTTGAAGTTGAGCAGGCGGGTCCAGAGGGAGGCAAACCAGGGGTGCAGCGCCAGCTGGAAGAGGGCGTCGGAGCGGGCAAAGGCGTTTTGCACCGGATAGGAGAGCCGCCGCCAAAATTGGGTGTAGGCGGCCAGCCAGCGGTTCAAGGGGGCGGGCAAGGGGGTGCCTTCGGGGGGGCGGGTGGGCAGAGCGCCACCGTAGTTGTAAAAGGTTTCAAAGCCGCGCCGCAAGCCGTTTTTCAGGATCCCCACCAGGGGGTTGTTGCAAAAGCCCACGGTGGTATAGCCACTCAGCTGCAACAGCTCTGCCAGGGTGGGCAGGGCGGGGCTCAGCTCCAGATCTGCTTGGACAGTCTGGTGGGTGCTGGGATATTCCCCCGTAAAGAGGGAAGCGTGGGAGGGGATGGTCCATTGGGCGGGGGCGATGGCCCGCTCGAAGAGGGTGGATTCGGCAGCCAGCCGATCCAGGTTGGGGCTGGTGGGCAGTTGGCGGGCACGCTCCGCTTCCGACCAGTAGCAGGAGAGACGATCTGCCCGCTGGGTATCCAGCACGATCAGCAGGATGTTGGGGCGTTCTGCAGCAGCGCCAGCCCTGGCGGGGAAACATCCTGTTTGCGTCAGCGAGACGGAGTCCTTAAAACTCACCACAACCCACCTGATACGTTTCTTAAAGTATCCCTATCCTGCCATGCTCTCGGCCAGCTTTCTGCTTCCCCCACCGCCTCCTCAGGGCAAAGTGAGCTGGGTTTGGCTGTTGCCTTGGATCCGAGCAGTGTTGGCCTGCCAATCCAGGATCCCTTGGTTGCCTCTGACAGTCAAAGCCTGGCCGGGCTGGCGGTAGCGCACGTTGCCCTGGGCCTGCAGCTGGGTGGAGCCGATGCGCCAGCGGATCTCCTGGGCTTCCAGCTCTTGCCCTGTCTGCTCGGCTTTGGCCTTCACATTGTCCAGCAAGCGCAGCTCGGCAAAGGGCAGGGGAGCACGCAACTGACCACCGCTGAGGCGCAAGGCTTGTAGGGGGGCATACACCTCTACAGCCCCTACTGCCTGCACTTCCCCGACGCCAAATTGCCACAGAAAACGGCTGGCGGCCAGCTCCAGATCCGGATCCCGGTACTCTGCCCGCACAGGCTGAGTGGGATCCAGGTTCTCCAACTGCATCTGGGCTTGGCCAAAATCAACGAGCAGCCGATCCCCCCACAGGGATCCCTGCCCATCCAACAGCTCCACTTTCACCTGGCCCTCGGCTTGGAGGCGGCGCTGTTCCGGCAGCCATTCCACCCGTTGGGCCTGCAGACGCAGGTTGTCTCGCTCCGATTCCACCTCGACTTGACCCGTCAATTCCAGCCGTCGTTCGCCGGGGTAGGCAGAGCCTTGCTCGGCGCGGGTGCGGATGGCGCGGTTGTCTTCGTCGAAAAATTCTCCCTCAACGGCCTGCAAATGGGCGGATCCCAACTGCACAGGAGCGGCACCATTTTCTGGGGGGGACTCATATTCGGCCAGGCGAGCCTGTAAGCGCCAAAGAATGCCGCCGTCGGGCCTGGCTTGGGTGAGGGTGATGTCTTCGTAGATCAACTGGGGGGTGGAGATGGGCTCGGAAGGCGCATCGGGATCCCACTCCGGCCCGCCACAGCCCGCGCTCAGCAGGGCCAAAACGGCCAGGAAACGGAGGACAGACAAAGACCTGGACTGCATGGATCTTCTTCCTTGTGGGCGCTCTCCCCTACCCTAGCTTTCTTAGGACTCCGTCCCGCTGGCGCGATCAGCCGTATCCTTCCGCTGCGCTGAGCCGGATCCCGCTCTCGGCAAACCCGTGGCATTATCAGGGCAAAGTGTTTTTGGGGGCAAGCGTGACCCAACTGTTGCAACTTTTCATCTACGGCCTTGTCTTGGGCAGCATCTACGCCCTGGGAGCAATTGGGGTGTCGCTGACCTTTGGCATTTTGCGCTTTGCCAACTTTGCCCACGGGGATCTGATGACCCTGGGGGCCTACTTCGGCCTGACATTTGTTGGGTTGGGTTGGCCAATTGGGGTCAGCCTGATCCCGGCAGCTTTGGCCACGGTACTTTGTGCAGTTGGGATCGACCAACTCATTTATCGCCGCCTGCGCCGGGAGGCACCAGTGATCTTGCTCATTTCTTCTTTTGGCACCGCCCTGATTCTGCGCAGCCTGGTGCAGATCATCTGGGGGCCCAACAATCAGGTGTACCGCAGCGGGATCCAGTTGCCGTGGCGGCTTGGGGAGCTGCGCATCAAGCCCGATTGGGCAGTGATCCTGGTGGGAACAGCCCTGTTGGTGGTGGCCCTGCATCTCTTCTTACAACGCACGCGGGTGGGCAAAGCGATGCGGGCCATGGCCGACAATTTTGAGCTGGCCAAGATTACCGGCATTGATACAGAGCGGATCGTCCTCTGGACTTGGGCCATTGGCGCAGCCTTGGCCTGTGCAGCAGGTGTGTTCCTGGGCATGGATACCCGTCTGCACCCCACCATGGGCTGGCGGCTATTGCTGCCCATTTTTGCAGCGGCCATTCTCGGCGGCATTGGTCGCCCTTACGGGGCCATTGCTGGAGGGCTGGTGATTGGCCTGGCGGAAGAGTTTTCCACCTTGGTGATGAACCCTGCCTATAAAACCGGGGTGGCCTTCGCCATTTTGGTACTGCTGCTGATCTTCCGACCCACGGGATTGCTGGGATCCCCGGGTGGGGGGGATGTCTGATGTTGAGCTACGGCATTTTCTTTTTGATTTTGGTGGGGATCTACGGCGTGCTGGTGCTGGGCCTCAATATCCAGTGGGGCTACGCCGGCATGTTCAACATCGGGGTGGGGGCTTTTTTTGCCGTGGGAGCCTATGCCAGCGCCATTGTCACCACACCCCCAAGCGCCGAGCATTTGGGCGGCTTCAATCTGCCCTTTTGGGTGGGTTTTGCCATAGCTGTGCCTGTCGCCGGGGCGATTGCCTTTTTGATCGGCTTGATTACCCTGAAGCTGCGTTCCGACTACCTGGCCATCGCTACCATCGGCATTGCCGAGATCATCAGCCAAATCCTGAGGAATGAGGGCTGGCTCACCAACGGTGTGCGGGGAATTACCCGCATTCCGCGACCCTTTCGCGGCTGGATCCCAGGTCAGGATACCCTTCTCTACTTGGGCTTGGTGCTGGTCATTTTGGCGGTGGTCTATTGGGCTGCGGAGCGGGCCTATCGCTCCCCTTGGGGGCGGGTGCTGCGGGCCATTCGCGAGGATGAACCGGCAACCATGGCCGCCGGCAAAGATGTGCTCCAGTTTCGCCTGCAGGCGTTTGTGCTGGGATCCATGCTCATGGGGTTGGCGGGGGCCCTCTACGCCCATTTTGTCAATTTCATCAGCCCAGAAGCCTTTCAACCGGAGTTTGCCACCTTTATCGTTTGGGTAATGCTGATCGCGGGGGGCAGTGGCAACAATCGCGGCGCCTTGCTGGGAGCGCTGGTAATTTGGGGGGTGTGGTCGGGCAGCGAGTGGCTCACCAACCGTTTGCCGCCCCAGTGGGCCACCCGGGCTGGCCCTTTGCGCATTTTGTTGATCGGGATCCTGCTACAGGTCATTCTTCTGACGCGCTCTCAAGGATTGTTGCCTGAACGTCCGCCCAAGCCCGTCTTGGGCACTTCTCCTTCGCCTAAGCAGAACCCCGCAGGATAGGATTGGGTCGGCTCCAGCTGTTGTTGACGTGTTTGAGATAACCCAGCCCTCTGTCGTCATGACTCCGCGTCCCAAGGAAACTGACCCTTCCTGGCCACCCTGCAACCCCGACACGACGGGCTGCCCCCCTGATGCCGGACAACCAGGGATCCGGACTACACCCATCCAAGAGGGCTATGCTCTGCCGGAGCAGTATTTCAACCGGGAGCTGAGCTGGATTGAATTCAATGCCCGGGTTTTGCACGAGGCCCTGGATGAGCGCACACCTCTGCTGGAGCGGCTGAAGTTTCTGGCCATCTTTGAGAGCAACCTGGACGAATTTTTCATGGTGCGGGTGGCGGTGATCCGTCGTCAGTTGGAAACGGGCGTGTTGGTGCTAACCCCGGATGGCCTTACACCGCAGCAGCAGTTGCAGCAGATCTCGAGCCACCTGCGCCCCCTGATTCGAAAATTGCACACTTGCTTCCGGCAGGAACTGGTGCCCAAGCTGGCGGAACAGGGCATTCACATCCGCGATTTTTCCGAGCTGGCCGAGTCGGAACGGCAGGAGCTGCGGGACTACTTTGAGAGGCGTTTGTTTCCAGTGCTCACCCCCTTGGCGGTGGATCCAGGCCATCCTTTTCCCTACATCTCCAACCTCAGCCTCAGCTTGGCGGTGGTGGTGCGGGATCCAGAGACTGGCAAGGAGCATTTTGCTCGCGTGAAGGTGCCCAACACCTTGCCCCGCTTTGTGCCGCTGCGGGATGGGGTGAGCTTTGTGCCGCTGGATCAGGTGATTGCCCACCATCTGGAAGCGCTGTTTGTCGGCATGCAGGTGCTGGAGTACTACCCCTTCCGCATCACCCGGGATGCCGATCTGGAAATCCAAGAGGACGAGGCCGACGATCTGCTGGCTGCCATTCAAGAAGAGCTGCGCAAGCGCCGCTTCGGCTCAGTGGTGCGCATGGAGATTGCCAGCCAAACTCCGGCAGCCATCCGACAACGGCTCAGCGAAGAGATGCGCCTCAACAGTGACTCGGTGTACGAAGTGGATGGCCTCTTGAGTATGGGGGGGGTGATGGCGTTTCTCAGCCTGAATCGGCCCGATTTGAAGGATCCCCCTTGGGGGCCGGTCACCCCGCCCCGCCTGCGCACTGCCTCGGTCAGCGATGAGCCGGTGGATATCTTTGCCGTCATCCGGGAAGGGGATCTGTTGGTGCATCACCCCTACGATTCTTTTGCCGCCAGCGTGGAACGGTTTTTGGAGGAGGCCGCCAACGATCCGCAGGTGCTCACCATTAAGCAAACCCTCTACCGCACTTCCGGCGACTCAACGGTGGTGAAATCCCTCATTCAGGCTGCCGAAAACGGCAAGCAGGTGGCCGCTCTGGTGGAACTCAAAGCCCGTTTCGACGAAGAAAACAACATCCTCTGGGCCAAAAAGCTGGAGAAAGCCGGGGTCCACGTGGCCTATGGCCTGCCGGGGCTGAAAATCCACTGCAAACTGGCTTTGGTGGTGCGGGAAGAGGAGGGATCCCTGCGCCGCTACGTCCACATCGGTACCGGCAACTACAACCCCAAAACCGCCCGTATCTATACCGATCTAGGGCTGTTCACTTGCGATGAGACCCTCTGCAACGATGTTACGGAATTGTTCAACCTACTGACGGGCTACTCACGGCAACGGCAATTCCGCAAGCTCTTGGTGGCCCCCAGAACCCTACGCCAAGGCATGGAAGCCCTGATCCGCCGCGAGATCCGCCATGCCCAAGCGGGGGGCCAGGGGCGTATCATCGTCAAGATCAACTCTCTCACCGACCCGGAAATGATCCGGCTGCTCTACGAGGCCAGCCAAGCCGGGGTGGAGATCGACCTCATTGTGCGCGGCATGTGCTGCCTCAAGCCCGGGATCCCAGGCCTAAGCGAACGCATCCGCGTGATCAGCATCATCGGGCGCTTCCTGGAGCACTCCCGCATCTTCTACTTCTACAATGGCGGCCAGGAAGAATACTTCATTGGCAGCGCCGACTACATGACCCGCAACCTGGATCGACGGGTTGAGGTGGTTACCCCTGTGGAGGATCCCGCGTTGCAGCGGGAGCTCAAGGCGATCTTGGACATCTGCCTGACGGACAACCGGCAAGCCTGGGAGTTGCGCCCTGATGGCACCTACGTGCAGCGGCAACCCAAGCCAGGAGAGCCTGTGCGCTCCACCCACCAACGCCTGATGGAGCAGGCCGCTAGCCGCATTTAGCAGGATGACTCTCACTGCTAACCTGATACATTTACGCTGAACACTGCTGAACATCACTGTTCAACTATGCAGCGATAGCATTCTGTTTGTTTCCATTCGCGTTAGCGGGACGGAGTCCAAACAGAATGGCGGTATCCCGCAAAGCTTTGAGTAGAATACCCAAAGCGCAGTTTCTGTGTCGTCTTACTACCAATTTTCTGCTTTGCTTTGGCTACCATGTTGGCAGACTCGAAAGTAAACAGAAAGATCAACTGGTAGTAATCCGTACTGAACATATTATACATTATTTTCAGTATAGTTGAGCTTATTATTGACTAGAGTCATGCTCTCTCAGAGGGAGAGAGGAGCAGCCTCGCCGCTATCGGGAATGGCCACCAAAGCTCAGGATCCGGTGGTCTTGGCGGCCTCGGCCTCTTCCTCGCCCAGCGCAATTACCCGTTCCGTGGCCTGCAACGAAGACTGCAAGCTCTCCAACTTTTCTCGGCTGGAGCGGTTCAGCCACGACTCGATTGCGTTCACCAAGAGCTGATCCACAGAGAACCAGCCCCCCCCATTCACCGCAAAGGCCAGGAAGATCGCTGCGTAAATGGCGGATAGCTCCAAGTAGGGAACGCTGAAGCCGGCCACCTTAATGTGATGGAACATGGCCACTGCCATCGTGGCGAACAAACCCAACGCTGCCCCGCGGGTCAACAAACCCAGCGCCACCATGGGGGCTGCAATCAGCTCGGTATAGGCAGCTACATAAGCAAAAAAGATCGGGAAGGGCAACCCGATCACTTCTACATAAGCCGTCGCAAATCCTTCGATATCTGCCAGCTTGTCAAGGCCGTTGTGAATCATGAATAGCCCTGCCACCACCCGCAAAACGGTCCACGCCACTTGAGACCAGCGCGGAGTTACGCTGTCGTGACGCAAAGCCGAGGCGAGTAGCACGGGAAACTGCTGAGTGAGTGCCATAGGATAAAACCTGCAATGCAAAGATGAGCAAGAATTCTAACTTATTGTAACGATTCTAAATTTCTGTAACAAGGGTGGGACTCAGATCCCCAGTGGTCAAGGGATCCCATGCAAAAACAAGGCCTCCGGCCCGCTGGGTTTCCGGCGAGCTTTCACCGCAGGCGATTGCGCCACACTATCTCTGCTCTTGGCCTGGGACTTTTCCGGCCTTGCTGAGACCTGTCAACCTCTGTAAATGGATCCCTCATAATGGGTTCATTGGCTGACCCTGTCGCTATGATTGCCGAATCTGTCCTCGCCTCTGATGTCAGCTCCGCCAAAGCCCAAGCCGGGAGAGAGGAGGGATCCCCGCCTGCCATTCGTTTGCGGAGGGTCAGCCGCAACTTTTCCGGGATCCAAGCGGTGGACGGGGTGGATTTGGAGGTGCAGCAGGGGGAGTTTTTTACGTTGTTGGGGCCGTCGGGTTCGGGCAAAACCACCTGTTTGCGGATGATCGCGGGCTTTGAGCGTCCGGATGAGGGGCAGATCGAATTGAACGGCCAGAATGTTTTGGGTCTGCCGCCCTACCGACGGGCTGTGAACACGGTGTTTCAGGACTATGCTCTCTTCCCCCACATGACGGTGGCGGAGAACGTTGGCTACAGCTTGATGATCCGCGGCATACCGCCGAAGGAGCGCCAAAAGCGAGTGCAAGAGGCGCTGGAGCTGGTACAACTGCCCGATCTGGGATCCCGTAAACCCAGCCAACTTTCAGGGGGGCAACGGCAACGGGTGGCCTTGGCGCGGGCTTTGGTTGGCCGACCGCAGGTGCTCTTGCTGGATGAACCTTTGGGGGCGCTGGATTTGAAGTTGCGCCAACAGATGCAGTTTGAACTCAAGGCCCTACAACACCGCCTTGGTCTCACCTTTTTGTACGTCACCCACGACCAAGAAGAGGCCGTAAACTACCCGACTCCGACCGCTAAGCGGTACGGAGCGGGCTTTCAGTAGCCCTGAGCCTGCTCTGCCCTACCAGAGAACAAAACAGGCCCGAACCTCTAGGCTGGTTTACGGCAGCCCCCAAAAGCGCAATCACATTCGCACCATTCAAATCCGCATCCCCCTCCCATCCACAGTGCCCACACTTAAACTTCTTTCCACTGCGATAGGATTGCGCAGGGTCGGGATGAATGTGCAAACACCGGTGGCAGGTCTGTGACGTGTAGGCAGGCGGAACAAGAATCAGAGCAACCCCCGCACGCAGAGCCTTGTACTCCAAAAATTGACGGAGTTGATAAAACGCCCAACTATTTGCCCGCCTACGCTCTGTCTTGCTGCGTGGCTGTTGATTGACCCTTTCCCGGATCCCTGTCAAGTCTTCCAGGGCAATAGCGCTGTTTGTGGTCTTTGCCCTAGAGACAATAGCTTTGGAGATGCGATGATTGACCCACGCCTGAAAGCGTCTCTCCTTGCCAGACAGCCGTTGCAACAGTTCTCTGCATCTGCGCCGCGAACTGCGTGTGCCCTTACTGGCTTTGCGTTGGAGTACCGCCCTCAACCGGGAGTAGCGGTCGCGGACTCTGTTCAACTGCTGTCCATTCCAGTTATCTCCTTCCGATGTATGGGCAATATCTGTCCTTCCCAAGTCCACCCCGATCACCTTGTCGGTATCTTGTTGTTTGGGTGTTTTTTCCTCTACGCAAATCTGGATGTAGTAGGAGCCATCTTTGCGCTTGATCAGCGTGGCAGCTTTTGGGTTGGAACCAGCCAGCATCCCACGCTGGTAGTTACCAATGGCCAGTTCAAAGCGTTCTCTCCCTTCCACCGTGGTCAGCGACACCGTCCAGTCTTTTTGACGGAACGAAAAGATGCGAGCGTCGTAGGTAACGAACCTACGCTTGAACTCTTTAACTGGACGGTTGCGCTGTCTCGCCACTTTGCGAGCGCCCGCCACCCGTCTGCAGACCTGCTGAGCCAAGTTACTGGACAAGCCGAACCGGGCACGGATTTCGCGGTAGCACAGAGATTGAAGTTTAACGGCGTTGGTGACTTTCTCGGGCGTGTTTTGGTTGACCCAGTTCAACGCTTGCACAAAGGCATCCATCGTCGCGTCCAATTTAGCGGCTTGCGACTGGGACACCTTGAGCTTGCAGGAGATGGTCAGGATTTGGCTCATAAGTTCATTGTACTTCATCAAAGCGCATTCCTCCCGGCACTGACCCTACGGGTACAGTGCGGGGCTCCTGCGCTAGTAAGCTGAAGAAGGGATCCCCGATGGCCACTGCCGCTTGCGGGGACGGATTTGCGACACTGCTTATCTAGGGGCTTTCATTCGCTATCAGGTATGGGTGTCGGGCTGTGAGGTGAAACTTTTGGCTGTGCAACCCAACCCCGGCCTGAATTTGCAGCAGTTGCCGGAAGGGACGGAGGTGACTTTAAGTTGGGATCCCAGCCGGATGCACCGCATCCCCGAATAGGGCTCTCAATCCCGATCTCCTCTGGAGCTTGTCTATCCGGCGTCGGCGCTATCTTGCAGGCAGTTGACACTCCCGCCGACTGAAGTCGAGGGATTCTTACGTAGCCCAGAAACGGGCTCGCAACGGCGTTGTCAAAGGGAGAAAAACGGGCCATGATGCGCATTTCCATCCAGCCGGGGAGCGGGATCCCTGGCTCCGTACAGCTTTTTAATTTGCTCTGCTTTGCCATCGCCTGCGGGCAATTTCCTCCCGGCTACCGCCTGCCCAGCACCCGTCAATTGGCTATGCAAACAGGCCTGCACCGCAATACCATCCACAAGGTTTACCACCAACTCGAGGCTATGGGCCTGGTGGAAACCCGCGCTGGATCTGGCATTTACGTGAGCCGCTCCGCCCGCCAGGTGGTTAACTACTCTCGCGGCCTGGGGGAAAACCTGGATCGATCCCGACAGGTCCTGGAGCAGGTGCGCCAGGGCATCGACCAGCTGCTGCAGCAGGGGTTTTCTTTGGAGCAGGTGCGGGATCTGCTGCTAGCGGAGATCGATTGGCGATTGCGCTGCAGTGCCCAAGTGCTGGTGTGTGTGCCCAACCGGGATTTGGGTACAGGACAACTGATGGCCCAGCAAATCCAGCAGACTTTGGGCATCCGGGTCCAGTTGGTGCCCCTGGAGGAGCTGGCCACCGTTCTGGATCAGATCCATTCCGGCACTGTGGTGACGCTGCACTATTTTCTCAGCGCCGTCGAAGCCATTGCCCAGCCGCGAGGGGCCCGTGTTCTGACGGTGGAGGTGTCTGACTACGCCCGCGAAATTGCCCTGATCCGCCAATTGCCTTCCTACGCCTGTCTGGGGCTGGTGAGCATCAGCACTGCCCTGCTGGAGGTTGCCGAGGTGATTGTCTACAGTCTGCGGGGAGACCTGCTGGTGCTGACGGCAGTGATCTCGGATACGGAACGGGTGGGATCCCTAATCCGCCGCGCCCATACGCTGATTTGCGATGAGGCCAGCTACCCCACCCTGCGGGTCTTGGTGCGCCAAGCCCGAGCCGATCTAATCCGCACACCCAACCTAGTCTGCGCCACCCCCCACATCGGAGAAGCAGCCATGGCCGAGCTGCGACGGGAACTGGGTGGGATCCCTGGAGCCGGAGGGGATAGAGAGGCGGGCGGCAGCGGTTTGCAGAGTAAAGAAACGCATTAAGCCTTGTTGCAGGTGAGCCATTTTGCGGATGACAGGCTGCCCGATATCGTGTTTAAGTGGAAATACGGTAAAAGCTTACTCACTTTGATTCATCGCTGATCAGTCTTTACACGTATGGTGATCCTCGACTACGCCTCCGCCGATCATGACCATGTGGCGGTTACACGGGAAGGTTTCTGGGAGGCCATCCGCTTCCAAGACCATTTTTACGTCTTCAACCGGGGCTTTTCTCAGCTGCAAGAGGCCATCGCCAGTTGCCGCTACGACATGGATCACGGATCCCTGATCAGCCTCGTGGTGGTGCGCCCTCGGAGCTATGAGGTGTGGTCGCAGGTGGGATCCGACATTCCCGTCTTGCCGAAGCAACTGTTGAGCCCGACAGCCAGGGACTCCCTCCTACCGGCGCGTTCGGTTCCATCTTTGCCCAAACGTCCTTTCTGGTCTTTTTGGGGTTGGGGATCCAAGGCTTATGTGGTGGATGGCGAGCCGGCTGCACCCCAGTCTTTGTTCCACCATAGCCCTCGGCCCTACAACGCGCTACAGGCTTGAGCCGGAATCGGTTGCGCCAGCGTCGTGCAGCAACAGTTTCAGGGAACAGGACGGCTCCACGTGCAAATTGAGATCCGGCTCTTCCACCAGCAAGGGCACGCGCTCGGCCACTTCCAGGCCAAATCCTTTCAAGCCGCTGATGTGGCGAGAGGTATTGCTGATCAGGCGCATTTTGCGCACCCCCACATCCCGTAGGATCTGGGCGCCGATGCCGTAATCGCGCAAGTCCATCGCCACCGGTGGCGCGGTTTCAGAAAGTCCCAGATCTTGCCGGGCGTAGGACTTGATTTGCTCGATGAGACTCAGCTCCTGCTCTTGCCGGCGCAGGTACACCAGTACCCCCTTGCCTTGGTGGTCGATCATTTTCAGGGCGGCGGTCAATTGGCGGCGACAATCGCAGCGCAGGGATCCCAGCGCATCCCCCAGGGGACACTCCACATGGACGCGCACCAGGACGGGCTCAGCGGCAAATTGGGCCGGATCCCCTTTCACCAGGGCCAGGTGCTCGACTTGGTTGAGGCTATCGCGGTAGCCGTAAACCCGAAACTGGCCGAACTCCGTTGGCAGGGTGGCGGCAGCCTCTCGGTGAACCAGTTGTTCGGTGCGCAAGCGGTACTCGATGAGGTGGGCGATGGTGATGATCTTCAAATCGTGCTGACGGGCATATTCGATCAACTGGGGCAGGCGGGCCATGGAGCCATCCGGGTTTTGGATCTCGCAAATCACCCCTGCCGGATACAGCCCGGCCAACATCGCCAGATCCACCGCTGCTTCCGTATGGCCAGCCCGTTTGAGTACTCCGCCCTCCCGTGCCCGCAGCGGAAAGACATGCCCAGGCCGGCGCAGATCTTCCGGTCGCGTGTGCGGGTGAATGGCCGCCTGAATGGTGCGAGAGCGATCGGCAGCGGAAATGCCGGTGGAAACTCCAGCCTCTGGCCCAGCATCAATGCTGACGGTGAAGGCAGTTTGGTTGCTGTCGGTGTTCTGCCCCACCATCAGGGGGATCTTCAGCTCATCGAGGCGGGATCCCTGCATGGCCAGGCAGATAAGGCCCCGCCCGTAGGTGGCCATGAAGTTGATAGCTTGGGGCGTGGCAAACTGGGCAGCACAGACCAGATCCCCTTCGTTTTCTCGGTTTTCGTCATCGACCACGATGACCATGCGACCACACTTGAGGTCTTCGAGGGCTTCGGGGATGGAGTGGAAGATCGTTTCTGTCTCGGCCTGCGGGATGGCACTCATGGAAAAGGGGACGCAAAAAGGGAAAACCTGGCACAGCCGGCTCTGGGCACCGGATCTGCCGGATCTATGCTAGAGCAAACCGGGCAACAGCTAGGGATCCCAAGGCAGGGTCAGTACTTGGGAATCGAGGGATCGTAAGCCTCTGCCCAGGCGAGGATCCCCCCGCGCAGGTTTTTTCCTTGGATCCCAGCAGCTTGCAGGATCTTCAGGGCTTTGGCCGAGCGCGCCCCACTCTTGCAGTGGACGATCAGCTCTGAGCCGTTAAGGAGGCGACGCACCTGCTCCACCCCGTCGCCGTTTTCAATTTGGGGCAGGGGGATCAGGTGAGCACCAGGGATCCGGCCTATCTCCCACTCATTTGGGTTGCGCACATCGACCAACACAAAGTCTTGGTGAGCATCCATCCGCGCTTTCAGCTCGGCCACAGTGATCTCGGGGATCTCTGTCTGGCCAGCTTGTTCTGTGACTTGGGCTGGCGGGATCCCGCAGAACTGCTCATAGTCGATAAGCTGGGTGATGGGCGGAGTGGCGGGGTTTTTGCGCAGCTTCAGCTCCCGGAAGCTCATGTTCAGGGCATCGTAAAGCAGCAGCCGCCCACTTAGGGTTGTGCCCACGCCCAGCAGGATCTTCACGGTTTCGGTAGCTTGAATAACACCGATGATGCCGGGGAGGATCCCCAACACTCCCCCTTCGGCGCAGGAGGGCACCAGTCCTGGTGGGGGCGGCTCGGGGTAGAGATCCCGGTAGTTGGGCCCATCTTCGTAGTTAAAGACCGTCGCTTGTCCCTCGAAGCGGAAGATCGAGCCGTAGACATTGGGCTTGCCCGTCAACACACAGGCATCGTTCACCAGGTAACGGGTGGGGAAGTTATCGGTGCCATCCACAATCACGTCATAGTTGGCAAACAGCTCCAGTGCGTTGTGGGCCTTCAGGGCGGTGTTGTAAACATCCACTTGACAGTGGGGGTTGATCTCCAGGATGCGGTTCTTGGCCGATTCCACCTTCGGCTTGCCCACCCAGGAGGTGCCGTGGATCACCTGCCGCTGCAGGTTGGACACATCCACCACATCAAAATCGACGATGCCAATCCGCCCCACGCCGGCTGCCGCCAAGTACAGCAACAGGGGCGAGCCAAGCCCGCCGGTGCCAATGCACAGCACCTTTCCGGCTTTCAGCCGCTTCTGTCCTTCCAGGCCCACCTCGGGCAGGATCAAATGCCGAGAAAACCGCTCCATCTCTTCGCGGGAGAGGCTGACTTGGCTGGTATCCAGGTTCAACATGCTCACAACCCTCCAGCAATAGCGGGAACGATGCTGATGACGGCTTGTTCTCCCACGGGGGTGTTGTTGCCTTGGGGCAACGTGCGCACATCCTCGTCGTTGAGGTAGACATTGACAAAATTGCGCAGCTTCCCATCCTCGGTGTAGAGGTGGCGCTTCAGCTCGCCATAGCGGGCGATGAGGTTGCCCATCACTTCGCCAACATTGCTGCCCTCGATCTCGACAGCTTCCAGGTTGTCGGTGTAGGGGCGCAGGGGAGAGGGGATCAGAACTTTGGTTGCCATGGGAGTTCGGGGAGAGATCTTGGGTATCTACTGGAGACTTTTGAGGATCCAGAGGATCTGGGCTGACCTATCCGTTTGTCGATCTTGTTGGGGCTGTCCACTGACTTTGAGGATTCAGCTATGTTACAGATAAGGTTCAGCACTAGACTACCGCTTTTTCCGGTGGCGCCCATCCCAGCTTTCAAGGATCCCAACTGAACTTAGCCGTGAACTTCAGCCTCAAACAGCGGCAAAGCCCAAACGACTCTAGCTTGCCAAAGCCGGGAGCGGGGGGATGCGAATGTCTTCCAGCATCTGCATTGGCTCCCGTTGGGGCTGCTCCTGCTCATCCAAAACCCAGCTCACCACCTCTTCTGCCTTGCCCTCGCGCACACTGACGATCACACAGGAAAAGCCCCAAGGAAAAGCATGCTGCCGATCAAACTCGGAGGGAATGGCCGCATGGTTGGGATGGGAATGATAGGTGCCCAGGATCCCCAGCCCTTTGCGCACCGCGTGGTCGTTGGCCCGCTTGAAATCCGCCGGATCGATCAAAAAGCGGCGGCGGCTGGATTCCCCGTCTGCCAGAGGGTTTTCCGCTTGATCCCAGGTGTTGGTCACCGACCAAAGCTCGTGGATGATCTTGTCGGATCCCCGGATTTCCCCAATTAAAATGCCGCAGCTCTCGTGGGGAAAGGCTTGTTCGCCGTGCTGACGGATGCTGCGAATGTGGTCTGCCGAGAGGTAGAGGGCCATGAATCTCGCCTTTGCCGATGGAGTTACCGTCCTTTTATTCTGGCACAAATTGGCCAGGGATCCCTCAACTTAGCTACAGCGGATGCCATTGGGGCGCAACGGGCAGGCCGTTCCGCAGAGGCCGCCGCTGCTGAAAATGTTCGGCCACCAGTGTGGCGCGGTCAGACCCGTCCATCGAGTGAACCCAGAGGTGGCTCTGGCTTTGGAGGGGTGACGGGGGCATAGTGGGGGCAACCCTGGCACGGCCCTTGGGGATGGACGGCACAGCGCAACCAAGCCGAGTGGGCACTGAAAACACAAGAGGGATCCCCCAGGGGTGGGCCAAATTCGCCGGCCCGTTGACGGCGCAGCAGCACCACTTGCCGTCGCCAATCTTGCAAAAATCGGCTGTAGGCGCGTTCCCGCCAGCGACGCTTGGCCGCATTTTCGAGGACGTGGGCGGTGAGGTTATCCAACATGGAACGATACCCAGGGAAGAGGCCAACAGGCTGGGAGTTGCGTTGGATGGCTGAGAACCTCAGGATGGCACAGACTGGCGAGAAGAACCCAAGAATTGCAAACTCTCCTTGAGTTCAGTTTAAGTTTGTTAAGTTTGTGGAGTTTCTTCCGATGGCTCTGGCTGCTGGTGGCGGGCCTGGGCCTGTTGCAGGGCTTCTCGCACCACAGCAAAGCCCGTTCCCCCGGCGCTGAGCCGCGTGGCCACCACCTGGCGGGGCTCAATGGCCGTCAAAATGTCCGCCTCAAAGGCCGGGTGGAAGGTTTTCCAGCGCTCCAAGGGCAGATCCCGCAGCAGGATCCCCTCTGCCAAACAAATGCGCACAATCTGCCCCACCAAATCATGGGCTGTGCGAAAGGGGATCCCTTTGCGCACCAAGTAGTCGGCCACATCGGTGGCGTTGGAGAAATCTTCCTGCACAGCAGCGGCCATGCGCTCAGGTTGAAATTGGATCCCTTCCCGCAGCAGAAGGGTCATCGCCTCTAGGCAGGCTTTCAGGGTATCGACCGTGTCGAATAGTCCCTCTTTGTCTTCTTGGAGATCTTTGTTGTAGGCCAGCGGCAGCCCCTTCAAGGTGACCAACAAAGCCTGGAGATGGCCAAACACCCGCCCCGCCTTGCCGCGCACCAACTCCGGCACATCGGGATTTTTCTTCTGGGGCATGAGGCTGGAGCCGGTGGCACAGGCATCGGTGAGGGTGACAAAGCCGAACTCCTGGGAAGCCCAGAGGATCATCTCTTCCGAGAGGCGGCTGAGATGCACCAAAATCAAGCTGGCGGCAGCGTGGAACTCCACCAGGTAGTCCCGGTCGCTGACGGCATCCAAGCTGTTGGCGCTGATCCGCTCAAATCCCAGCAGATGGGCGGTGAGCTGCCGATCAATGGGCAGGGAAGTGCCGGCCAAAGCTCCGGATCCGAGGGGGCAGACATTCACCTCTTCCCGCACCCGCCCCAGCCGTTGCCAGTCTCGCCAGAACATTTCTTCATAGGCCAAGAGGTGGTGGGCTAAGCTAATCGGCTGAGCCCGTTGCAGATGGGTGTAGCCGGGCAGGATTGTCTCCAGATGCCGCTCAGCCAAGTCCAACAAAACTCCGCGCAGCTCCCAGAGGGCTTGACGAAGGTGATCGATCTGATCTCGCAGATAGAGGCGCAGATCGGTGGCCACTTGGTCGTTGCGGGAGCGCCCGGTATGCAGTTTTTTTCCCACTTCCCCCACCAAAGCCACCAAACGACGCTCGACGGCATAGTGGACATCCTCTGCCTCTGGATCGGGCCGGAAGGTGCCGGCAGCCGCTTCCTGTTGGATCTGCTCCAATCCCCACCGGATCTGGTCGGCCTCTTGCTGGGTCAGGATGCCACAAGCGGCCAACATCTGCACATGAGCCAGGGATCCGGCCACATCGTAGGGCAGCAGGCGGATGTCGAAGCCGATACTGGCGTTGAAGCGGGCAATGGCAGGGTGCAGGGATCCCTCGAAGCGTTGGCTCCAGGGGCGAGGGGTGGAAGTTACCGTCAGCTCAGACATCGGCTGGGAACTGGGAGAATGGGAAGAAAGACCCCGCTGCAGAAGAAAAAGCACAAAAACCAAATACCGACGGCCAAAACCCCGCCGGCTCAGGCCAACTGGATCCAGCTAGAGCAACGGCGACAAGGCTCTAGTGGGAGCTGGTGATGCTCTTGAGCATGTAGCCCGCCACGATCCCTATCAAAAGCGCCCAAATTTGGCCCGATTCCACAAAGCCATTCCAACCCTTGCGGATATCGCCCAGCACATCCTGTCGGAACACCTGCCCGACAATCATTTCCGTCTGGAAAGCCGTGGGGGCCGGCAAGTAAACCGAAGCGGTCTCAGACCCGGAAGAAGAGAAGTTCATGGTTACGCCTCAAGTGCAGATAATCGGGAAAGAGTGCAGCCAACCCTGTAGCTCCACTAGCTAGAGCTTACCCTGAGTTTAAGCCTTCTGTGGCTAGGCTGGCTCAGAGTCCGGCAACACCTTCAACACCACCAGCGTTGTATCGTCCACGGGCTCAGGCCGCAGGGAAATTTCATCCTGCAACAGGAGCTCTGGATCCGCAGGCAGCCATAGGGGAAGAGGGTGGGATCCCCGGCGGCCTCGGAAGGCATCCATCTGCTCAAACAAGCTCTCCAAAATGTCTTCGGGGGAGTCGTAGCGACGGGCAGCGTACTGGATGGCGTCCATCAGCCCAGAGGTTTCCAAGCGCTCGCCGCGGGTGTTGGCTGTCTCCGTGTAGCCATCGGTGTAGTACACCACCACATCCCCGGGTTGCAGTTGCACGCAGCTTTCCGAGTAGTGGCTGTTTTCTTCCAAGCCGATCAGCGCCCCCTCTGTGTCCAGGGGTTGAATTTCTCGGGTGCGGGCCTGCCACCACAGGGTGGGGTTGTGGGCCGCGTTGCTGAAGCAGAGGCGATGGGAGCGGGGATCGTACTCCGAATAAAACAGGCTGATGAAGCGATTGGAGTTTTCCAGGTCACTGTACATGGCCCGGTTCAGATGTTGCAGAACACGGGCCGGCGAATGGCGGTTGAGGGCCTCCGCCCGCACCATGGCGCGGGTCATGGTCATCAACAGGCCGGCGGGCACCCCTTTGCCCATCACATCCCCAATGACGATGGCCAAGCGAAAGCCTGCCGTTTCTTCAGATGAGTCGGATGTTTCCAGGCGTTCGCCGGGAATCTTGATGAAGTCATAGTAGTCGCCCCCCACTTTGCTGGCCACCCGGCAACGGGCTGCCAAGCGAATCCCCTTGACTTGAGGGCACTCCCGAGGTAGCAGTTGGGTCTGGATGTAAGAGCCAATCTCCATTTCTTTTTCCAGGGCCATCTTGCGGCGCAAGGCTGCCGTCAAGCGGTCATTTTCGATGGCCACCCCTGCCTGATCGGCGACCAAGCGCAACAGTTGTTGGCGACGTTCATCCCAGTGGTAGCCAGGCTGACGGCTGAAGACGTACAAGCGACCCTGGACAGAGTTGCGAATCAGCAGCGGCGTGCCGAAAAGGCGTACATCCGGCCCCAAGCTCTGGCGGAACCGTTCGTCCAAGAGGTGTTCAAGGGCAGGGATCTTAACAGACAGGGATCCCTCCGTTTTGAGGATGGGCTCTTGAGCCGAGAGAGTTTGGGCGATCTGCTCCATCTCAGCCCGAATCTGCTCGCGGTGATTGAGATCAGAGCAATGCAGTTGATCCAACTGGATGGTGCCGTTGGGATTGAACAAAACCAGGGCTCCGCCTTCGGCATCGGTCAGTTGGCTGGCCACAAAAGCCGTCAGCTCCAGGATCTGGTTCAAGTTGTTAAAAGAGCGCAGAGCAAAAGCCAGCCACGCCAGCAGATACTGCATCCGATGGTGTTCTCTCTCCAGTTCTGCCACCCGATCCGGCATTGCAGGGGCAGGCACAATGGCCGGCTTGACCTCCGGCAGCTCTCTATCATCGGACGCAACAGCACCTGAAGAGGTGGGATCCTCATCCTGGCCGGTCTGAGCTGAGCGCAAGTCCCCCGAATTGTCCGTGGGCGACAGCGACGGAGCATTGGGGGGGAGGGGATTTTTGCCCGAATCCTGGGCCAGCAAGGACTCTGACCACAAAGAATCTGACAGCCCGGCAGGGGGCTGCCCTAAAACGGCCTTTTGGGGGCTGTGATCATCCATCGGGAAGACTGGCGTTAATCCCTTGGAAACGTAACGAAACAGCTTAGCAAAAATATCACAAGCTTCATCACACTCATCCCTCACACCCAGCGATGCTGACGGGATCCCTGGCACAGCTCTCGGTAGAGCTGTTCCACCTGGCTGAGGTTGTGGCTGAGGGTATAGCGCTCCAGCACCCGCTGGCGGGCCTTCATCCCCAGCAGTTGGGTAAACTCCCGTTGATCCCGCAGCAAAGGCAGCAGCGTTTGCAGCTCTGCTGTCACCCGTGTCGGATCCAGCGGGATCCCGGCTCCATCGGCCAAAACCTCGCCATCGGCACCCACATCGGTGGCCACTGCTGCCAGCCCACAGGCCATCGCCTCCAGCAGCGACAAAGAGAGCCCCTCGATCAAGGAGGGCAAAACAAACACATCAGCCCCTCGCAAGATCTCGATGCGCTGCTGCTCGTCGGCAATATAGCCCAGCCAGTGGATCCCATGTTGAAGGGTGTAGCAGGGCTTGAGGGTGTTGAGCAGTGGCCCATCCCCCACGATCAGCAGACCACACTTCTCCCCCATTTGGGCGTGTTTCCAAGCCTTGAGTAGGGCTTCCAGGTTTTTTTCCGGCGAGACCCGCCCTTGATAGACGAAGATCCGCTCCAGTCCCAACCGCTGTTTGAGGGTGGAGGGCCCAGGCGCGTACTTGTCCACATCCACACCATTGGGAATGACCACCACCTGCTGGGGGCTCACCCCCAGTTTGACCAAGATCTCCCGTTGCGTTTCCGAGAAGACAATGGTGCGGTGATAGTTGGCCAAACACGGGGCGTAGAGCTGGTAGGCCAAGTATTGGGTGCGAGAGGCGATGTTGCGCCGCCGCCGGTCGAAGGCCGGGTGGAAGGTGGCCACCAGCGGCTGGTTGAGCTCAGCACAGATCTCCGGCAGCACAAAGTCGATGGGAGAAATGGTCAAGGAGGCATGTACCAGATCCGGCTGCAATTCCTTGAGGGCCTGGGTGAGCAACCGCTTGGCGTTGGGGGCCGGGATCGTGTAGATCTGCGACTTGTACAGACAGGGGAGGGAAACGTCTCGACGATCCAGCTCCGCCCTCCAGCCTTCACCTCCAGGATCCAGGGCGGGCGGTTGGCCCTCGTTGGTGAAGTGAAAAAAGCTCACTTGATGCCCTCGATCCAAAAGGCCGTTGGTCATCTCGCGGCTATAGGTGACGTTGCCACAGAAAGGTGTCTTTTTGCCTATCCAGGCGATGTGCATGGGCGGATCCCCGCGGAGCTGAAACGCTGAGCTGCAAAGGGAGTCTCGATTCTTAAACCTCTACAAGAGTAGCAGAGTTGGCTCCTGCCTTGGCCCGTTCCCCCAGAAGAGGGTATCCAGCCTGGCGCTGCGGCAGGATTTAGGGGGCCTCTCTGCCCAATAAGCTCCAGGTGTACAGCCCCGCCAGCCCCGTCAGAACAGCCAGGGCCACAAACATCCAGGGAAGGCCAAAGCAAGCTTCCGCCAATCCCGTAAACACCAGCGGCAAACTGAGGGCAATGTTGGCGGCGTTGTTCTGGAGCCCAAAAATCTTGCCCCGCAGATGGTCAGGCGTTTCCTCTTGGATCAAGGTTTGCATCGGCACCGCCACCAAAGCCCCCCCACAGCCCAACAGGGCAATCCAGCCCAAGCTGGGCAGCAGCCAGTGGGTCGTCCAGGAGAGGGCTGCTAGAGCCCCACAGAGCAGCAGGGATCCCAGCCCAATCCAGGCGCGGCGGCTCACCCGTCGGCCCGTATGGCCCACCCAAAAGGCGCCGATCCCCATGCCTAGGCCAGCAGCGGCCAACAACACCCCGAACTGATCTGGCTTCAGCTCTGCCATCACTTCGGCCATGCGCACCGCCAACACTGCCAGCGCCGCAAACAGCGAGTAGAGCACCACCACCTGCACCAAGGCAGCTCGGATCAGGGGCACCTGGCCAACATAGTGCAGGCCCAAGCGGAGATCTTCCCAGAGGTGGGGGACTTCCCAACGCCGGGGCTCTAGCTTCTCGTGGGGTTGCAGCAGCAATAGCAGGGATCCCGCCAAGAGGTAGGCTCCTCCCACCAACAGCTCCGGCCCCACTTCCCAGCCCGGCAACCAATGGCGTATCCAACGATCCGCCAGGGTTAACAGCGGCTCCCCCACAGCAAACCCGACGATCAGCGAAGCCATCATCGTGGTGGTGTACAGGGAGTTGGCCGCCAGCAGCTCTCGCTTCGGCAGGATCAGGGGCAAAGTCGCCTGCTCGGCAGGAGCAAA
Source organism: Thermostichus sp. OS-CIW-26 (assembly GCF_054058395.1). NCBI lineage: Bacteria > Bacillati > Cyanobacteriota > Cyanophyceae > Thermostichales > Thermostichaceae > Thermostichus > Thermostichus sp. OS-CIW-26. The sequence continues at coordinate 38,974 of NZ_JBSSAG010000014.1, forward strand.
AAACTGGGTTAGAACCGAGACGGCAAAGCTCACCAGCAACAGCCCCGCAAACCCCAAGGGGATCCCCGGCCAAAGGTCGCGCCCAGCGGTAAGCCAAAGCAGCGGCGGCAACAGCAGCACCAGGATCCCGCGCCCCAGGTTGGAGAGCACCAACACCCCTTTTTTCAGCCAGCGATCCACAAATACCCCTGCCAGGCTGCCCAATAGCATCGCCGGCAGCGTAAAAGCCAGCATGATGGCCGAGACCCAACCGCTGATGGAAGCCCCTTCCGGCTGAAATTCGCGGGCAACCAACCCAATCAGCAGCACCAACAACACCTTGTCCGCCAACTGGGAACACGCCTGCCCCATCCACAGCAGCAGGAAATTGCGCCGGCGCAGCACGGCAAGAAAGTTTCTCAGGCCCGGCTCAGCCAGACCTTGATCTTCCTCTTCCTTTTGCCCTTTTTCGGGATCCTCAGGGGGTGGCTCTGGCAGGGGATCCCCAGGAGAACACTCCGGCGAGCTGAGGGCGGGGCTTGCTGTCGGCTCAGGCAAGAGAGCTTCTGACTTCAGCCCCCAAGTTGGCGTTGACGCAGGTGGGGGATTCTGGAGAGGGGAACTGGGGTGGCAGATCCCTGCCCCTCCTTGTGGCCAATCCCATCGTTGCTCCCAAGTCATGATGCTCCCCAGGTGACCTGCCCATTTCCCCGACGTCGGCCCCACAACAGAATGGGATCCCGTCAGCAAACAAAAGTGGAAATGGGGTGCCCCGATCTTATCTTGGCCCGCCTTCCAATCCACCAACCCAAATCTTGGGAATCGGCAGGCCTAGCTTCCTGCGGCAGACAAGGAGCGCAAGGGATCCGGGATCGACTCGCTGGGAGCCACAAAGCTGCCCTTTTCCACAAAAGTCAGGCGCAGGCTCAGCCAACGAATAAAATCCGCGTTGGTGGATACCACTGCCCCCAGGGGCTCCTTCAACTTGTCCCGCAGGGGCTTTAACTCTGGAGCCTCCATGAAGGCCGGCTGCGGCACCCAGAAGAAATCGACAGGGTGATGGTGCTCCTCGCAGTATCGACGACGCTCCTCCAACACCTCTTCCAGGGGCTCAGAACGCAAGAAGGACAGGCTGGCAACGACAAAATGATAGGTGGCCAGTTCGGCTGCAGACATAAGACTAAGATCGCTAGGTCGCTGTGAAACTATCAAGCTGTGAAACTATGCAAGAGTAAAGGCCAGAGTCGGGCGTCCACGGCTTCCGCTGCGAGCTCTGGCTCTATCCTTTAGAGATGGGCAGATTTGAGCAGGTGCGGGGCCGGATCGCGGGAGCTACACAGGGGCTGACAGTCTTCCAACTGCCGGAGAACGGGCAGCCGCGCCATCACTTCCTCAGGGGGCATGGAGTGTTCTGAAGCCTGCTTGAGGGTCGGCAGAGCCTGAGCTGCCCACTCCCAAGCCCAAGGAGCGGACTCAGGAGTTTCCTTCTGCTCCAACAGCTCTTGGCAGAGGGCGGTTGACCGCTCCAAGTCGCCGCTGCCCTGATAAGCCATAATCAGAGCCACACGAGCCAAAACGCATTCTTCCGGATCTGCCCTCGAGCCATTGCGCTCGCTCAGGCGGTGCTCCTGTCTCTCTTGGATGGAACAGCAGTAGCAGAACGACTCGAGAAGGTTGATCGCCTCCAGGTAGCGCTCCTGCTTGAGAGCAGTAATGCCGGCGCGGAGGGATCCATGAGGGTGAGACATGAGCCTAAGTACAAGAAAAAGATCTTAGACGGACTTGCACCCAAGGGTTATCCAGTTAGTGGCCCGTCTTCTCATCCAAGGTTTCGTGTCTAAAACTACTATACACCCTCTGGACAAGTGACCGCCGATTTACTCTTCCTCTTAAGCTTGTGGAAAGGGCGCTCAACCCTTACGGGCTAGGATGTAGGTGCTGACATAGTGAGTTTCTCGGCGCAACACCGCACAGCCTGCCTGTTGCAGGCGCACCCCCAGATCGTCGTGGATATAGTCGCGGTAGTAGGGTTCGTGGAAGGTTTGCATAAAGGCTTCCATCGTCTCCTTCAGCTCTGGCGAATCCAGCAGTTGCACTGAGTCGCAGATGACCACCACGCCCCCTGGCTTCACCACCCGACTCATCTCGTTGATGACATTTTGTCTGGCCGGGCCAGGCAGCTCATGAAAGAGAAAAACGCTGATGACGGCGTCAAAGGTGGCGTCGGCATAGGGCATGGCCTCGGCGTTGGCGCGGATAAGCTGGGGCAGCTCCCCCGGCAGCTCCTGCAACAGTCGGTTGGCCTTGCGCAGATAGGCGGGGGAAAGATCCAGACCGTACAAAGCCGCTTTGGGCAGGGATCCCCGCAGCAAGCGCAGCATCCGCCCCGTGCCACAGGCTACATCGAGGATGTGGGGGCTGACCAAGGTGGGATCCAAGGCATCTTTGAGCAGGCGAATCACCCGACGGCGCATTGCATCCGCTGTGCCCCCAAACAGCAGCTCCACCTGCAGGTCATAAAGCTCAGCCGAGCTGTCGCTCAGATAGCCGTTGGTTTGGTAATGAAAATTTTGCAGGTAGTATTTCGGATAGCCCTCGGTGGAGATGTCTTGAGAAAACTCTTGGTAACGCTTGCTGTGAACCCGCCGAGTAATCTGCGGCAAATCCAACCACACCTGCGGGTAATAGCGGGCAAAGTCCAGCCAGGGGTTGTCGAACAAGAGCGCGTGCGGGTAGTACCCTGCCTCAGCATCTTGCCAGTCCGCTTGCAGGAGTTGTTCATAACGGGCCCGCAACACCTGTAGCGTGTCAGCGCTCACCCGCACCTTGGCCCGCGGCGGCGGGGTTCTTCCGGAGGAGAAGCTTTGCAGATCCCTGAGCACCGAGAGCATCAGATCTGAAGCTTGGGTGGAGAGCGCTTTGTGGGCAAAGCCGAAGATGTTTTTGCCCCACTGAAAAGCGCGGTAGGCAGCTTCTCCGACTGGAGATGGGATCGGCAGCGACAGCTCAGGACTTAGTTGTAGGCTCATAACCCTGCAAGGTGCGAATGAAGAATGAAGGCTTAACGTTTGTTTACACTTAATTATAGCAAGGCGGCCGCGCCGAGCTGGCAGCCACTGGGATCAGGGGAAACCTGGCGGAAGGGGATTCGTAGGCACGCTCCATCTGGCCGAACAGGAGAGTACTCTAGTGGTGTCCTAGAAAAATTTCCCCGCTCGCCTCATGGGCTGGAGGAAAGGGCCGATCAGGTCGAGTCAATGGGAAGAGGGAGCGCCTCAGCATGACAACCAAGACGGTGTTGGTCATTGACGATAGCATCATGATTCGCAAGATGGTGGCCAGCATCTTGGCCGATCAGTTCCAAGTGGTGGAGGCCAAAGACGGGTTGACAGGGCTGGAAGCGGCCAAAAAACATCACCCCGACCTGATCTTGCTGGATTTTGTCATGCCCAAGATGGATGGCTATGACACGTTGCAGGCTATTCGCCGCGAAGACAGTTTGAAAAATACCCCCATCATCATGATGTCGGGGATGAAGGAGCAGGTGACGGCCCGCATCCCTGAGCCTTTTGTCGATTTCGACTTTATCGAAAAACCGTTTGAGGCGGAGGCTCTCCTTGCACAAATTCAAAAGGCTCTGCAAGTGGCCCCCGTAGCTGCCCCGGAGGCTGGAGGGGAAACCAACACCCAATTGCTCTTGAACAAGCTCACTGCTATCGAGACGCTGCTGATTCAAGGCACGGAAAACCTGATCCAGCGGGAGGTGGTGACGCGGCTTTCCAGCCTCAGCCAGCGTCTAGACCGTCAGGAATCCCACAGCGCTAACCTGGAAGAACAAATCCGTAAGCTCGCCGGCGAAGTGGAACGGCATAGCCAAGGCTTGGCCTTGATCGTCAAGGAGCTGCGGCACATCCGTAAGTTGTTGGGGGGATCCTGATGTCTGAGAGGGTTTTTGAGCGAGCTTATCGACACCTAGATGCGGTGACGGCTCTATTTGTGGCCGTGCTGCTGATTTCCAACATCGCCTCGACCAAGATCGTTCTTCTGGGGCCCTTTACCTTTGACGGGGGCACCATTCTCTTCCCCCTCAGCTATATCTTTGGCGACATCCTCACGGAGGTCTATGGCTATGCCCGCTCGCGACGGGTGATCTGGCTGGGATTTATCTCGGCGGCCCTCATGTCGGTGACATTCATGATCGTGGGATCCCTGCCGGCCGCCCCCGACTGGCCCTATCAAGAAGCCTACGACCAGATTCTGGGCCTGACGCCCCGCCTTGTGCTGGCCAGCTTAATCGCCTATTGGGGAGGCAGCTTTGCCAACGCCTATGTACTGGCCCGCATGAAGGTGTGGACGCGGGGACGGTGGCTGTGGACACGCACCATCGGCTCTACCCTGGTGGGCCAAGCGGTGGATACTGGACTGTTTGTCACCTTGGCCTTCTGGGGGGTGTTCCCTGGCCTGGGCAGCTTAATACTCTCCAACTATGTGTTCAAGTGTGCCGTTGAGGCGGCGTTCACGCCCCTGACCTATGCCATTACCGGCTGGCTAAAGCAGCAAGAACAAGAAGACTACTTCGATGTGGCAACCGACTTTAACCCCTTCCGCCTCCAGCCTGTATCCAGGTGAGTCCATCAACTGCCCCAACGGATTTGGCTTTGAGAGGGATCCTATTTTGGTATAGTCAGAGCGTCATCCTATTTATCCTGCTGCCATCCGGTGTTACCGGGAGCTTTTATCCAAGACAAGACTTTTGTGAGGGATCCGCAAGATGATGCTCGTTTTCCAAATTGCTTTGTTGGTGTTGGTGCTTTACAGCTTGCTCTTGGTGGTGGCGGTGCCAGTGCTCTACAGCTCAGCCAGTGACTGGAGCCGGGCCAAGAATGTGATTTTGGTGGGATCCCTGCTCTGGGTGCTGATGGTGATCGGGGTGGGGGTGCTGAGTTTCCTCAAGTGAAGAAGCAGTAGAAGGGCAGGGGCATCTTGCCGTTACAATCGGCGCTGTGGGGGGCTGCACTGTGGGTATGGTGGCCCAAAGTTCTTGTTGAGATCTCTGCCAGAACTGCGTACTTGCGCACCCCGGTGAGCCCTAGGCTCTCTCGGTAGAGGGGATCCCATCCCCTACAATGGACGGCGAGGCGTCGGCCTTGCTTGCCATCGGTCAGGCTGTCTACAGGCCGCGCTAGTGAGCTTTGAAGGTGCTGAGGTGTTTCAACCAGCGGAGGTTTGGGTGTTGAGAGCAGTGATGAGAGCAGTGAAATGTTCGCAGGAACTTGGCCTTGCCCGGCGAGGCATGAGGCTGGCCTTGGCGGTTCTGGTGATGGGGAGCCTGGGATCCCTGATGGTGCCCCATTCTGCAGAGGCGCAGTCGGGTTTGGTGATCACCGGCAGTGAAGGGGTACCTGTCCTCAGCTATCGGCTCGATTTTGGCGGGGTTCGCAGTCGTTTGGATCGCTATCGCCTGACCATTCCCCCCCAGAATGTGGCGGTGGCAGAAGTGCAGATCAACGGGGACAGGAATTTCGATGGCCGCATCGATCCGGAAAGTGTCCGCCTGGAGGTAGAAGGCCGGCCTGTAGAGCTGGATCAAGTGTACTGGAACGAGGAGTTTCGCTCTCTAGAGGTGGTGGCCCGTCAACCCATTGCTGCCGGTCAGGAGATCCGTCTGGTGCTCTCCAATGTGCGCAACCCCTCGTCTGCCGGCATCTATCGGGTGGAGGCGCGGGTACGGGGTACGGAACCCAACCCCCTCTTCCGGAATGTGGGCAACTGGCTGATTACCATTGAAGACCCAGAGCGGATTGGCTTCTGATCTATTGACCCGATGATCTGACCTACTGTTGATCTTTGCGGCGATCCTATAGGCACAGCCCTTTTGCGGGTCTGGGACAGCGACACCCAAGTTCCCGGCCAGTTGGGGTGGGATCCCTCTCCAAGTGTTTGTTCGCCGTGGTATGGGCTGCTGGAAAAAGCCGGAGTTCTGAGTTTTTCTAAGAATGGGGATTGTGCAAATCCGGCAAGTTTGGGTGGGGGAGTGTTTACCTTGTTGCTTGCTGACACCTGGTATCCCAATTGGTGGCAGGCTCTAATTTTGGGCATGGTGCAAGGGATCACCGAATTTCTGCCCATTAGCAGCACGGCCCATCTGCGGGTGTTTCCGGCTTTGGTGGGGTGGCCGGATGCGGGCGCTTCGTTTACGGCGGTGATCCAGTTGGGCAGTTTGGGGGCGGTGCTGATCTACTTTGCCTCTGACCTGCGCCAGTTGATCCTCGGCTCTTGGAAGGCTTGGCGAGAACGAGATTTTCAGCAGGAGCCTTGGCGGCTGTCGGTCGGGATCTTGGTGGGAACAGTGCCAATTGTGGTTGCCGGCTGGGCCATCAAGGCCATTTGGGGATCCCCACCCCGCCAGTTGTGGGTGATCGCCACTGCAGCCATTGGCTTGGCTTTGTTGTTGGGCTGGGCAGAGCAAACGGGCAAACGCCAGCGAGACCTTCACAGCTTAGGCATTGGGGATGGGATCTGGGTAGGGCTGGCCCAAGCTTTGTCCCTGATCCCTGGGGTGTCGCGCTCCGGCTCGACGCTGACGGCAGGGCTGTTTCTCCATTTGCAGCGCTCGGCTGCCGCTCGCTACTCCTTCTTGCTGGGGATCCCGGCGCTCTTTTTGGCGGGGGTTGTGGAGTTTATCTCCGAGTTCAGGGCAGAGGCGCTGCTGTCGCAGGGGTTGGGCACTCTTTCTGCTTTTGTCTTTTCCTATCTCTCTATCGATTGGCTGATTCAGTTTTTGCAGCGCAGCAGCACCTGGCTGTTCATCGTCTATCGGATTGGCTTTGGCCTGTTCATTTTCTTGGGGTTAGCCCTGGGGTTCCTGAAACCCTAGGCTGGGTTTTGCAGCTCCTTCCTTCACCCTTGCTCCCGCAGGCTCTGCAGCGCCTTGGGCAGGTGCTCCGCCAGGTGGGCCGGATCCACCCCTGTTAGACCGCGTTCCCGCGCCAGCTGGATAGCTGCTTGGGCATGCCACCACACCCCTGCACAGGCGCAGTTGGAGAGGATGGTACTGTGCATTGCTGAGGCAACGCTGCGGCCCCCTGCTGACGCCCGCAACCTGTCCAGAGTGGATCCCACCTCACGGCCCAGGGAGCAGGCCACCAGCCCCCCAATTAAGCCGGTCAAGACATCGCCGCTGCCACCGCGGGCCAAAGCCGGTGTGCTCTCTGGGTTCACCCAGCATTCCCCAGTGGGAGAGGCGATCACCGTCCGCGCCCCCTTCAAAACCACTACAGCTCCACTCTGGGCTGCTGCTCTTTGGGCCGCCTCAAGGCGATCCTGGAGCGGGATCCCTGGAAAGAGCCGCCGAAATTCCCCCAGGTGGGGGGTGAGAATGGCTTGGATCCCTTTTTCTCGTAAGCGCTCTACCCCCATCTCAGCGAGAGCATTGAGGCCATCCGCATCGATCACCCAGGGGATCCCGGCCCAATCCCGCAGCAGGATCTCCAGCAGGGGCAAACGGGTTTCTCCCAAGCCCGGCCCCACGGCCACCGCCTGAAAGGGTTTCAAGGACTTCGTCCCGCTGTCGCGATCAGCCACCGGCGGCAGAGAAGGGATCCCCTCCCAGGCATGAACCAAAACCTCTGGCAAGGCGCTGTGGATCAGTCCTTTCAACTCCGCCGGCACCGCCATCGTCACCATGCCCACCCCGCTGGCGCGGGATCCCAGCCCCGCCAACACCGCTGCTCCAGCATAGGCTGCCGAGCCTGCCACCAACAACAGGGATCCCTGGCGGTATTTGTGGGTATCCAAAGGGGGATCCGCAGGAAAGTGCTGCCAAGGCCGCAGCAACAACCGGGGAACCTCCACCTCTGGGTAGGCCCAAGGGGGGATCCCGAACTCGATGCGGCGCAGCCGTCCCACCCAAGGCAGAGCCGCTTCCTGCCACAACCCCCGTTTCCAAAGGCCAAGGGTATAGGTATGGCTGGCGCGAATGCAGCAGCCCCAGACTTCCCCGGTTTGGTCGTTGAGGCCAGACGGCAAATCCAGGCTGAGGATGGGGATCCCACTGCCATTGGCCCACCCCACCGCCCCCGCCCAAGGCTCCCCCAAGGGCCGGTTCAGACCGATCCCAAACAGGGCATCAATTAACAAATCGCAATCGGCCAGCTCTTCAAGACTCTCCACAAACTCTGCCCCCAGCGCCTTGAGATAGCGGGCGTGGTCTGCCGTCAGGGGTTTGAGATCCGGCTTGCCCAGCCACACCTTCACCGACTTTTGGGCCAGCCATAGCTCCCGCCCAACCACCAACCCATCGCCACCGTTGTGCCCTGTCCCACAGAGGATCCCAACGCGATGGGCTTGCGGAAAATCCTTCTGCAACTGAGCAACAACGGCCAGCCCCACCTTCTCCATCAGAGCGGCAACGGGCATGCCGGCAGAGAAGATCTGCTCCTCAATGCGCTGCATCTGTGCGGAACTGACCAGGCTGATGGCCGGATCGAACTGGCAACGAGAACCCATATCGCTACGCAACGCTGTTGCAACCGGCGGCATTGCTGAGGGGAGATGGCTCATGGCTAAGTTGCGCTAATCGAGCTTAGCTCTATCACATTCCCATCCGGATCCCGGACGAACACTGCCGCTCGCCCGGAAGCGCTCGGTTGCACCTCATACCCTTCCTGCCGCAGGCGAGCCTTCACCGCTTCCAAGTCATCTACCCCCAGCGCCACATGGGGATTACGCCCCCACTTTGAGGATCCCGTTCCGCTTCGCTGCCGTGGATCCATCGGCTCCTCGGCCACGATTAAATGAATTTGGGAGGAACCCACTTGATACCAAGCGCCGGGAAAGTCAAACGGCAACCGTTCCACCTTGGGGATCCCAAGCACTGTCCCGTAAAAATGTTCGGCTCTGGCCAGATCGCTCACCCAAAGGGCGGTGTGCAGGTGATGATAGGTTGGCTTTTGGGGGGCAGTCATTGTCTTGTTGGGAAATCTTGACCGTGGGGCTTTGCAAGGCCGACGCGAACATCAATATTTTCTCCGAACGGCAAGCCAAACCCGTAAGCTAAGGTGGAGCTAGCGCACCCGCGACAACCGTATCTTTGTTTTCGCACAGGGGTTGGCCCATGGGATCCCGCACCAAGTTTTTTGGCACGGTCTTGGCCATGCTGGCCGTGAACAGCATCTACATGCAGTTGCAGCAGCTTTCCCTGAGGCTGGAGGAAAGGGATCCCGCTCCCTCTGAGCAGTCTTCTCCAGAGCCTCAAAGCAGCAAGGGCTCCGTCCCGCTTCCGCGAGCGGAACGGCTGGATCCCTGGCACCGTGTTGCCCAAGTCTTGCAGGGTCTGTGGCCCGGCGATGCGAGCTTGAAAGGACTCCGTTCCGCCAACGCGAACGGGATCCTGTCGCCAGAGTCCACGTCCCCCCTGGAGCCTTGAGTGCCAAGCTGAGAGGGGATATGACGCTTTGCAAAGGGGATCAAACCCCGTACCATAGAGGAGCAGGTTTCTCCGTTTCTCTGTTTTCAATCCCCAGGACTCACCATGGTGCAGCCGTCAGCGACCTCTGGGCAAAAGCCGATTGTGATCGCCCCTTCCATCCTTTCAGCCGATTTCAGCCGGTTGGGGGAGGAAGTACGGGCAGTGGATGAGGCAGGAGCCGACTGGATCCATGTGGATGTCATGGATGGCCGCTTTGTGCCCAACATCACCATTGGCCCGTTGGTGGTGGAAGCCCTGCGCCCGGTGACGGCCAAGCCCCTGGACGTCCACCTGATGATTGTAGAGCCGGAGAACTATGTGGCGGATTTTGCCAAGGCAGGGGCCGACATTATTTCCGTGCACGCAGAGTCCAGCTCCACCATTCACCTGCACCGCACCCTCAGCCAAATCAAGGATCTGGGCAAGCAAGCGGGCGTGGTGCTCAATCCGGCCAGCCCTTTGGAGCTGATCCAATACGTGCTGGATCTGGTGGATCTGGTGTTGATCATGAGCGTCAACCCCGGCTTTGGCGGCCAGAGCTTTATTCCAGCAGTGGTGCCCAAAATTCGCCAGTTACGGGCCATGTGTGATGAGCGCGGCCTGGATCCCTGGATCGAGGTGGATGGTGGCTTGAAGGGAAGCAACGCTTGGCAGGTGATCGAGGCAGGAGCCAATGCCATTGTGGCCGGTTCGGCAGTGTTCAAGGCCAAAGACTATGCAGAAGCCATTCGCAGCATTCGCAACAGCCGCCGTCCCGAGCTGGTGACAGTTTAAGGTGACAGTTCATTTTGAAGGAAACTGCTCCCTTACTGAAATCCGGCTTGACCCCAGCGCTGCGCTGAGCCAACTCCTCACGTGCCTTTAGCGCAAAGCAGCAGCCCCTTTCTGGGCAGCGTGAGGCCCCGTCCCGCTGTTGACGGCAGTTGTGCCCAGGCAATGGGGAGGCACATCGACGGAGGGGGGGATGATCGGCTGGGGCGAAGTGGGGCTGAGAAAAGTCTGACAAAAAGGCACGCGGTTGCGCCGAATATCGGCAAGGTAGGGGGGAGGAATGGTGCCCAGATAGGCGCCCAGCACCTGCTGCTCGGGATCCTCTGGCAACACTTGGTAATACAACATCAGGCGATTATCGGGAAACCAGGCGCGGATAAGCCTTTGCAGGGCCTTCAAGTTGAAGCCCGGCTCTTCAGGGTTGCGAATCAGGTGCATTCCCGCCAGGCGCCCGCCGACAAAATAGGCTTGCACATAAAACCCACGGGCATAGATGGGGGGCTCCAAGGAGTTCTGAGATGAAGGGGAATCGGGCAGGTAAAGGGCTTCACCCCCAGGACGCAGTTGCCAGCGGCTCCAGCGGGGATCCTCCCGCTCGCTAGAAAGGGTCTCCCAATTGTTGGCGCGGGCGTAGCTCAAGAAGCGCTCCTCGACCATGCCCAGATAGAGCATTTCCATTTGCAAGGGCAGCCGGGCCCGGGTTTGCAACAGGGGCAGAGTGCGCACTTCTCCCTGCTTGAGCACCAAGGTCTCCCCCCGCGCCGAGCAAGGGACACCTATGAGCATAGCCATCAGCAACCCTGTTCCAATTGCCCGTCCAATCTGGCTGAGGCCGCGCCTTGCGAACAGCTCTAGCCGGAGAGGTAAAAACTGCGCCACTGGCTGCGGCTGTGGCCCATTGCCCCTCAAAACCGTCGAAGCAGGAATGTAGGATGAGATCAGCACAGCAAAAAAGCAGGGTAGTAAGCAACCGATCCTAACCCAAAGAGACAAGGTTCTTCGAGAATCTTAATCTGGTCTCTGAGGAAAGTTGCTTGCCAGTCTGCCCTGCCGATGGTTTGGGTAGCGAATGCGCATTACCCTCGAGAATGGCATTCCCGCTGCAGCAGCTTCTGACCGGACAGAATGGCCGGGATTGATCGTCATTGCCGGCCCCACGGCCACCGGGAAATCTCGACAGGCACTGCTTTTGGCCCAACGGCTGGGATCCCCGTTGTTGAATGCGGACTCTCGCCAGGTCTACCGCGAGTTCGACATCGGCACAGCCAAGCCTACCCCTGCTGAGCGGGCTCTCTGGCCCCACGAGCTGATTGACTTTGTGGATCCCCGCCACACCTACACGGTGGCCGAGTTTCAGCAGGCGGCCCAAGCCCGCATCGCCGAGGCCCATCGGCAGGGACAGACTCCCATCTTGGTGGGGGGCACCGGTCTCTACATCCAATCGGTGACTGCTGGCCTAGGGATCCCTGCGGTACCCCCGCAGCCCCAACTGAGAAGACAACTGGAAACTTGGCCCCCTGAGATCCGCTACGCCTGGCTGCAGCAGTTGGATCCCGTTGCCGCCCAGCACATTCATCCCCATGACGCAGTGCGCACGCTGCGGGCTTTGGAGATCGTTTACACCACCGGGAAGCCGGCTTCCAGCCTACGGCAGGCCCATCCCCCCCATTACCCCATCTTGATCCTGGGGCTGCGCTGCCCAATGCCCCGTTTGGAACAACGCATTGCCCGGCGCACGGCAGAGATGATGGAGCGGGGGTGGATCGAGGAGGTGAAAACCCTGCGGGAGCGCTATGGGCCCCACCTGCCCCTTTTGAATACTTTGGGCTACGCGGAAATCGGCGCTTATCTGGAGGGGCGGATCCCGGAAGCCGAGCTGCAGCCCCTGATTGTGCGGCGCACCCGCCAATTTGCCAAACGGCAGATGACTTGGTTTCGAGCCATGCTGGGGATCCAAAAGGGCCATGCCTACGGCACCCTGTCGGGAAGGGGTCGATGCGTGGCCCTGTGGCTGGACTGCGAAGCTGAGGATTTGCCGGAGCAGATCTGGAAGCAGGTCAAGGCTTGGATGGCAGCTCCGACCACTGTTGAAACCAGTCCCGCCGCCGCTGAGCATCGGCCTTGCGATCCGTAAGGATCTCCAACACCCGCACCCCTTGGGCAGGTAAGGGATCCAAAGCTTGGGCCAGCTCCTGCCAGCTTTCCACCCGCCGGTGGGGAATGCCGTGGGCTTGGCAGAGGAGGGCAAGATCCACCGACTGGGGAGTAGCAAAGTAGGGCTCAAAGGGCGGATCTGGCCCTTGACGGCCCACTTCAGCAATGGGCAGCAGCTCGAAAATCCCACCCCCCTGGTTGTTGATGAGGAGAATGGTCAGGGATCCCCGCACCTGTTGGCCGAGCCGTAGGCCACTGCTGTCGTGGAGAAAGGCCAGATCCCCGGTTAGCAACACCGTCGGGCGCTGCCGGTGGGCCACCCCGAAGGCGGTAGAGAGAAGGCCATCGATGCCGTTGGTGCCGCGGTTGAAGTAGGGACGGATGCGGCGGTCGTTGGGGGGCCAAAACCACTCCACATCCCGCACCGGCGTGCTGTTGGCAATAAACAGCGGAGTCTCTGGGGGCAAGTGGTGGGCCAGCCACCAGGCAACCTTGCCTTCAAACCACTCCGATAGGTCAGTCATGGCCTGGTCTAGGGCAGCACGGATTTGTGCTTCCGCTGTCAGCCAGCCCTGCAGAAAAGTTGTTCGCTTGGCCGGCGCTTCCGGGATCCCGGCGACCCACTCCTCTACGGCGAAAGGCAAGTGGGTGGTGGGGTTGTGCAGGGGATCCCCATTGTCGGGACGGGGATCCAACCGCCAAACGCGGGGAGCAACCTTGGCCAGGGTTTGCCGCAGCGCTTTGCTGGTGGGCAGGGATCCCAGTTGGATGACTTGCTCCGGCCAAAGCTGGGGCCGATCCCGCTGCAGGATGAGACCGTAGGTGGTGATGAGATAGGGGTTGAGGGAAGCGTAGTTGCGCAGGGGAGAGAGCCCCTCGGCCAGAACCGGCCACCCCAAAGCCGTCGCCAAATGGGCCACTGCCTCCACATAACGCTGGGGATCCGCCGGTTGAGCCGGCCCCGCCAAGATCACCCCCCGCTCACAGCCGCGCCACTCCTGCCAAAAAGAAACCGTCTCCGTCTGCAGAGGGCTCCGCACCGCCTGGAAGGAAGAGCCGGTGCATGGCGGAACAACTCCACGAAAAAAGGTCTTCTCAAACTCCGGATCTTCCTGCAAATGAATCAAAGGCGCAGTGCTGCCGTCAGCAATGGGAGCCAAGGGATCCCGGAAAGGCACATTTAAATGCACCGGGCCGGGAAAAGGGTAAAGGGTGCGCTCCCAGGCGTGCACTAGGGTTTGGCGCAGGTAGGCCAGGGCTTCTGGATCCGCGCTGGGCAGGGCCAACTCCGCCTGCCAGTTGGGGTAATGGCCGTAGAGCTTCACCTGGTCAATCGCTTGGCCGGCGCGGCAGTGGCGCAGCTCCGGGGGCCGATCCGCCGTCAAAACCAAAAGCGGCCAGCCACTTTCTGCCGCCTCGATGAGAGCTGGGAAAAAGTGAGCGCCAGCGCTGCCGGAAGTACACACCAGGGGAATGGGCCGCCGGGTTTGCTGGGCCAATCCCAGCGCAAAAAAGGCTGCCGACCGCTCATCCAGCACCGGGATCGCCTCGATGTCGGGGTGCTGGGCCAGGGCGTAGGTCAGGGGGGCTGAGCGGGATCCCGGAGACACCACCGCTAAACGGCAACCCAGCCGACTCAAGGTTTCGGCCAATAGGGATCCCCAGAGGGTGTTGAGGTTGCGCCAGTCCAGCCGCCTCGGCAGGACAAAGTTTTCAGCAGTCACATTTCAGCAGTCACAGCGGAGACAAGGTGTTGAGATCGAATCGGGATCCCGGCGGCAAAAAGTGAATGCGGGCATTGTGCAGCCGAAAATACTCATCCGCTGCCGCCTCCTGAACAGTCGAGTACAGTTGTGTCCCGTCCACAATTGTCACTGTGCCCAAGCCGATCACCTCCATCACATCGTCGGCCTGGATCACCACCGCCGTATTCTCGTCAATGCCGATGCCCAGACATTGGGGGTAGTGGGCCACCGCCGTAACCAGCCGCACCAGGCGATTGCGCTGATGGAAATGTTGATCGATGATGACGCGAGGCAAAAGGCCCAAGCCCGTCTTCACCGTTACAATTGCCGGCGTGGGCGGTTCTCCGCTGTAGCCGCGGGAGATCATCTGCTGCCCCAACGCAGAAGCTCCGGCGCTGGTTCCGGCAATTACCGTCTGCCCCCGCTGCCACTGCTGTCGAATGGCCTCCATCAGCTCGCTGTGGGCCAGCACCTCCGCCAGCCGCTCCTGATCCCCACCCGTAAAGTAGATGCCGGTGGAGAAGCGGATTTTCTCAACGTTATCGGGATCCCTCGCCTCCATCGGGCTGCGGATATCCAGAACTTGGAGGCTGGCCGCCCCCATCTGCTGAAAAATGTTGGCGTAGATCTCCCCCAGCACCGCCGGGATCCCAGAAGCCGCGGGCACGATGGTGATGTGGGCAGACTTTCCCCCCGCTCGGCGGAAGAATTCCCAAAGGATGTGGCGCTCATTTTCCTTGTCCTCTGCTCCCCCGACGGCGATGATGTCGGAACGGGCGGTGATGGGATCCTTCACAGTAGGGCGGCTTAGGGGTTGGGCGTCGTTTGTCGGCGTGGAAGGAACTCCGTTCCACTCCAGCTCACGGTGGGCGGCAGAAACATCAGGCAAATGGGGCATGGAGCGCGAGGAAGATTAAAATGGGCACATTTCACTTTCACTATGCTACGGCTTGGGATTCGGTTTGGCGCAGCTCAATTCCAGATTTCACGGAAGAGTCAGGGGTTGGTTAGGGGTCTCAAAAGGGGGAATAATGTTCATAAGAACACCCCTCCTCTCGTCCTTCGGTTCACCCAGCAGGAGCATCCATGGCCAGAAAACCTGACGGATATCTTGTCCACATCATGCTGGAAGGTGGACAAACCATGCAGGTACGGGTCAAAGAAGCCAGAGAATACACCGAGCTGATCAACAACCTCATGGTGGGCGGCGAAGAGTTCATCACCTTGCCCAAGCAAATGGACAATGAGTACATGATCGTGCGTCCTCAACGGGTGTCCGGCGTGTCGGTGGAGGCAATCTACGCTTCCAGCGTTGGCATCGACCTATGAAATTGGGGATCCCTTGCCCAAAGAACGGAATAGCTGGGGATCCCAATACAAAACCCCCGCCACCAGAGCAGGGGCTGCCAGAGGGCTAGACCCTGAAGGGCCTAGAATCCATGGCGTTGGTAGGTCACCCTTGTGGAGGCAAGATCACCTTGTCGATCACGTGGATGACACCGTTGGAAGCTTCAATGTCGGCTGTTACCACATTGGCATCGTTGACCTTGACACCATCAGCCAAAGAGATCTCCACAGGAGATCCTTCGACCGTAACCACTTCCCCAGCTTCCAAAGAGGTAGAGAGAACTTTGCCGGGCACTGCATGGTAAGTGAGAAATCGAAAAAAGTCCCCGAAAAAGATGTTTCTACTGCCCCAAGATGCTTTCTTACAAAGGCTGCGGGGGTATCTTCCACTAAGGTTAGATTTGCAACAATCATCGCAGGGTGGTGGTGAGCAATCCAAAACAGGCTGAAAAAGGATCCCTTGAGGCTGAGGGATCAGTTACGTTTGTCTGCATCTATAGTCATTCTGATTCAAACTAAAACGCTGCACCCACACCTGAAGCGTTGAATGCGCGGGGCTGGAAGACTTTTCTTGGTAGCTCAGGCGTCTCACTCTAACCTGAAACGACTGTACTGTTTTGTTTGCTCGAGCTGTCTATCCAGCAGCAGCACAAAAAATAACACCCTCACGGTGCCGAGCAAAGGGATAAATGAGTTAACGAGCTCGTAATAATCCTGGCAGTTGTGCTTACTCTTCTTCCGGCTCGAAGTCTTCGTCGTAGTCGTCCCCGATCAAATCGTCGATATCGTCGATGTCTTCTTCCAAAATCATCTCAGGGACCTCAATGGGCTGCTCGATCAACCGGCCCTCTTTGCGCAACCAGTCAAGAATGGAGAGGCTGCTAGGAGAGGGCACCACCGTTGGCGGCTGATCGCGGGGCTCTTCGCGCAGAGAGGGATTGTGGTAGTACATGCCGTACGGAAAAAGGGCAGTTATCGACGAGGAATGAACTCGGCTTGGATTGATCTCCTCTCAACCGAGGGACGCGGGCTTTCCATCGATATATCCCTCAGTTTAGCCTATGCCTGCCACTCCTGCAAAAAGCGGCGCAGCACCCGATCCAGCTCAACAGCTCGCGCTGCCTTGAACAGCAGCCGATCCCCGGCTTGTACCTGATGCAGCAAGATTTCCAGCAGTTCGGATACCTCCTCGCAGCGTTCTGTCTGGGCTGCCGGTTTTTGGTCGAGCAGCGGTTGCATCTCCCCTTCCGGATCCAAGAGCAAGACCCGATCCAGCCCCAGAGGGGCAGCCGCCCGACCCACCTCTGCATAGAGCTGAGGCGCATGCTCTCCCAATTCCCGCATCGGGCCGAGAATAGCCCAGCGCCGTTTTCCCGGGGTTTGGGCCAGCAGGTGTAGAGCCGCGATCATCGCTTCCGGCGAGGCATTGTAGGTTTCGTCCCAGATTTCCACATCTCCTGCCAGCTTGAGATGGCGGTTGCGCCCCTCCAGAGGGGTAGGCAAAGCAATGGGTTCTCGGAGCCGCTCCCAATCCAGCCCCAAGCTGCACAGAGCAGCCAGCACTCCCATCCAGTTGAGGGCATGGTGTCTTCCCGGCAAGGGCACCGGCAGCGTTAGGCCCTCCACAGTTACCGTTTGGGCTTGGGGATCCCATTCTCCCCGTAAGTCCCCCCGATCCAGACCATAGGTAAGGGTTTGTCCCGACCACAGGCTGGCGGCGGTAGACAACAGCAAGGGATCTTCTCCATTCAGCAGAGCCACCCCCTGCCCTAGCTCCTGCAGCAGCTCGCACTTGGCAGCAGCAATGGCCGCGCGGGATCCCAGTCTGCCGATGTGGGCGGTGCCAATATGGGTGATCAAGGCGTGGGTGGGCTGAGCCATCTGAGCCAGGCGGCGAATTTCTCCGGGGCCTCGCATGGCCATTTCCAGAACCACAAACTGATGCTCCGGTCGCATCTGGAGCAGGGTTTGAGCAACCCCGATGTCGTTGTTGTGGTTGGCTTCAGTTTTGAGAACTGTGCCGTAGCGGGATAGGGCAGCCGCCAGCATTTCCTTGGTGGTGGTTTTGCCTGCTGAGCCCGTGATGGCTACTACGGAGGGGGGAAACTGCTCCCGCCAGCCTCTGGCAATGCGCTGGTAGGCAGCTAGGGTATCTGAGACTTGAAAATGGGGCCCAGCCACCGGACGCTGGCTGATGACGGCAACGGCCCCCCTTGCCAAAGCTTGTGGAATAAAGTTGTGTCCATCAAACCGTTCCCCCCGCAGCGCCACAAAGACTGACCCCGGCTGCAATTGGCGGCTGTCGGTGCAAATAGCTTGGACGGGAAGACCCAACAAATGGGGATCCCCCTGCAGGGGAGTTTGCAGCAGGTCAGCCACAGTTTGTAGAGTCAGCATGGGGCAGAAGGTTGGTCTAGAGCCCACAGTGAGAAGTGAGAAAAGAGAAACGAGAAAAGAGCAGCGAGTAGTGAGAAGGAAGTATGAAGTATCCTCACTCCTCACTTCTCTCTCCTCACTCCTCTCTCCTCACAGCCTGGCTGCAGCGTTTCGATCCCAGATGGGAGCGCGATGATGGCCTCTTTGGCCATGCCGATGAACAGGCCATGTTCCACAACCCCCACCGTCCCTTTGAGTTGATCGGCGATCTTGGCAGGATCCGCCATGGGGCCGAATTGGCAGTCGAGGATGTAGTGCTGCTCGTCCGTCAAGTAGGGATCCCCGTTGGCATTCCGCCGTAAGGTGGCTGTGCACCCCAGAGCCTCTACCCGCGCCAAGGTGGTTTTCCAGCCAAAGCGCACCACCTCTACCGGCACCGGGAAGCGAATGCCCAACTGCGGGACTTTTTTAGAGGCATCGGCAACGATGATCAGCTCGGCAGCGCTGGCCTCCACCAATTTTTCCCGCAACAGGGCCCCTCCTGCCCCTTTGATCAGGTTCAGGGATCCCACTTCAATCTCGTCGGCCCCATCGATGGCCAGATCCAGGCGCGGCTGCTCTTCTAGGGTAGCCAGCGGGATCCCCAGGGAGCGGGCCTGTTCAGCCGTGCGCTCGGAGGTGGGCACGCCGATAATCTGGAGACCTTCGGTTTGCATCCGCTCTGCTAGGGCGCTCACGGCAAAGGCGGCTGTGGATCCCGTGCCCAGCCCCACCACCATTCCCGACTGCACCTTTTGAACCGCGGCTCGGGCTGCCGCCTGTTTCAGCTCATCTAAAGACTCGGTCCCGCTGCCGCCAAGGGTAGTCATTCCCAGCTCCTCTCCCGTGGATGAAGATCCTACCAAAGTGCTTTGCACCGCTACCGCCCGCTCCAGCTAAAACCCTCCGGCGCTGCCACCACCCGACCGAAGAGATCATAGGGCTCGGCGTGGGTGATCTGCACCGGCACCAGGGATCCCAGAGAGCCCTCCCCACGCACGTACACCACCCCGTCCACTTCGGGGGCAAAGCGAGGGGAGCGGCCAATCCACTCGCCGGTTCTGGGGTTTTCCTGCTCCAAAAGTACAGGTACCACTCGGCCCACCTGCTCGCGGTTGCGGCGGAAGGCAATGCCTTGCTGCAGTTGCATTAGACGGGCGCGGCGCTCTTGTTTGACAGCCTCTGGAACCTGATGGGGGAGGTGGTAGGCAGGGGTGCCCTCTTCGGGAGAAAAGGTAAACACCCCCACATGGTCAAACTGATGGCGCTGGACAAAGTCTAGTAGATGCTGGAAGTGCTCCTCCGTCTCCCCAGGAAAGCCGACGATAAAGCTGGTGCGCAGCACGGCATTGGGCAACGCCTGGCGCAGCCGCTCGATCACCCGGTCGTTGACCTGCCCTTGCCAGGGGCGATTCATGGCCTTGAGGATCTCAGGATGGCTGTGCTGTAAAGGCAGATCCAGGTAAGGCAGGAAATTGGCGGTCTCTTGAATGGCCTCCACCACGGCGGGGGTAATGCCCGTGGGGTAGGCGTAGAGCATGCGGATCCAGGGAATGGGGATCTGGCCCAGGGCGCGGATAAGCTCAGCCAAGCGCGGCTCCCCGTAGAGATCGATCCCGTAGTGGGTGGTGATCTGGGAAATTAAAATCAGCTCCTGCACCCCCTCTTCGGCCAGTTGTTCTGCTTCCCGGAGGATGGACTCGATGGAGCGAGAGCGTTGGTCGCCCCGCAAGTGGGGGATGATGCAGAAAGAGCAGCGGTAGTTACAGCCCTCAGCTACCCGCAGGTAGGCCACCGGCGCGTGGGTGGTGCGGTAGCGGGGGACAGTCTCATCGGCAATGTAATCCAGGCTAGAAGTAACGGCATTGACCCGCTCTCCCCGCTCCACCCGCTCGATCACCTGGACGATCTGGTGGTAGTCGCCGGTACCTACCAAGGCCACGGCCTCTGGGATCTCCTGCAGCAGCTCCTCTTGGAAGTGTTGCGCCAAGCAGCCGGCAATAACGATTTTCTTGCCCTGTACTGCCAACTCCATCAGGGTGCTGACCGACTCCCGCCGCGCTGCTTCAATGAAGCTACAGGTATTGACGATCACATAGTCAGCACTCTCTTCGTCCCCATCCACCCGGTAGCCTGCTTGAGCCAGCAAGCCCAGCATGTGCTCGGTGTCCACCCGGTTTTTCTCACAGCCCAGGTGTAAAACGGCAACCGACGCCTTTGTACGCTGCACCGCTGTTCGCGTAAGCGGGACGGAGTCCTTAACGGATGGGAAACTGGAGACGGTCGCTTCTAACCCATTCATGGACTGAGCATCAAAAAGGGGGCAGCTTGCCAGAGGCTTATCTATTCTAGTTGAGGGCCGCATCAGCGTTGCGGAGCAATAGAGCCGTAGCCACGGCCAACGCGGTGGCCGCCCAACTGTAGGGATCCCTGCCAGCCGCCGTCGGAAACAGAGGCGCTTGTCCATAGCCCCGCAGGCGCAAAGCCTGATAAACCCTCTGCGAGCGCTCGTAGCTGCGAACCAACAGGGTGCCCACCGAAGCGGCCAGAAAGGGCAGATCTTGTCTTAGAGACGGCCCAGGACGCCACAGGGATCCCCGCGGTCGCCAACCCCTCAACCGGGCTGCCCGTTGCATCTGCTCCCACTGAGCAGCCATCTCTTGCAGATAGCGCTGGGTGAGCCAGGCCAGTTCCAAAAGCAGATCTGGGATCCCCAGTTGCCGCAACGCTGCCAACAGTTCCGACGTGGGAGTGGTCTCCAGCAGCAGCATGGTGAGAGCGAACAGGGCCAGCCCCCTCCCCCCCATGCGGAGCGCCATCTCCAGCCCCTCCCAGCGCAAAGCCAGGGATCCCCACTGCCACAGGATGGTTTCCCCCGCCCAGAAGGGAAGGATCCCCATCAGCCCTGCCACCAACAGCCCTGGGGCTGCCAGCCGCCTCAGCCCGAGGCTCCAAGGCAATCCCGACAGGCTCCACAGTCCAGCCACCAGCGCCCAGATGAGCGGCAAGAGGGCCAGGCACCTCACCGAGGCGAAAGCCGCCATCAGCGCCATCAGGCCCAGCACCTTGGGCAGAGGTTGCCACCGGTGCAGCCAGGAAAGGGGTTTGGAGGGGTGAGGATGGGATTGTTGACCGCGCCAGCAGCAAGGGATCCCTGAGCCGGCTTCATCTCTTGCCATACTCTCCCAGCAGCGCCGGTTGTACCCGCTGCAAAAACAGCACCACCCAACTGGTGAACAACCCCTCCACCACCATCAGGGGGATGTGGGCCACCACCAAGCTCCCAAGAGCCAGGCGACCGGCTTCTGTGGAGAGGATCCCGCTGCCAGCGTCAACCACAGCAGCCATGACCACCCCGTAAAACAACAGCACTGCTAGACCCACCCCAACCGCTCCCGCCAAGAAGGCAGACACTCCGGCCCCCATCACCCGACGGCCTGCCCGAAAAATCCCACCGGCCAGGAGCGCCGGGATCCCCATAATGGCGGCGTTGATGCCCAATGTGGTCAGGCCCCCATGGCCAAAGGCCACCGCCTGAAAAAACAAGCCCACTACAATCGCCGGATAGGCCAAAGCCCCCAACATCAGACCCATCAACCCGTTCAGCACCAGATGCAGGCTGGCCGGGGGAAAGGGCAGGTGAATCGAAGAGGCCACAAAAAAGACAGCCGTGAGCAAAGCCGCTTTGGGCAACTGGTCGCGACAGCGTTGCGTAGCAATATGGCGGGGATCCCGTTCCCACCAAGGACATTGCTCGGCAACGCCGGCGCGACGGAGAAGCCGCAAGCTGTAGCCGGTGATGAGAGCGGTGATGCCATAGCCCCCCAGCCAAAGCGGTGCCGGCAAAATGCCATCGCTAATGTGCATGGCCAGTCCTACTCCAGAGCAGAGGAGCCAGCCTGGGAGCCTGAGATTCCTAACCCTGGAGATCCCGAAACCGGTGGGCTCTCCACCGCTGCGTAACCAGATTGACGGGGCCTGGAGAAGAACAGAGCTGTGCCCAGACAGCCCCAAATGACACAGGCGGCCATAACCCCCCGCTGCAAAGGCCCAAAGGGTGGGGAAGCACTGGGGATCCCTTCTGTCTGAGGGAACTCCTCGCCCACCGGCACGTTGACCAACACCCCATGCCCCAGCTGGCGAATCCGCACCTGCCAGAGGCCCGTCAGGTTGGGATCCGGCTGCAGCAGAAATCGTCCCCGCGCATCCGTCTGTCCCTCCTGCCAAGGGGTAGTGGGATCCGTTGGCGCAAACACCGTTACCTGCGCAAAACGCATCGGTTCGCCAGAATCGTGGCGGGCCTGGATCTCAAAAGCGGGAACTGCCCGCCAAGAGGCCTCCACCCCGTGGCCCCAAGCGGGAGCAGACAGGAGCAGGCCGAAAGCCAGCAAGCTCAACCGTGCTCCGCATCGCTGACGCGACGCCGCAATCAGGCTCAGTCGGCAGGAAGGGATCCAAAGTTTTGGCCAGACTCGGTTCATTGGTTAGCTGAGGACAGACGACAATCTCTACGCTCTGCAGGCGACCGGTCTTAGAAAAGCCAAGACTTCAGGGCGAAGACTCTGTCTGGGCAGGGCCAGAGGCAGCGCGGCAGTGGCCTTCCCCCACATGGCCCAAGTGGTGCAGGATCTCCAATACGGCCTTATCTGCAGGGGATCCCTCCTGCAGATCCCCCCAGTCCACTTCCAGAAGGTCGGATCCCCCCCCAGTGCTCCGCGCCGCTGAGGCGGCCAGCCGCTGCTCCAGGGAGACAGGATCCAACTTCACCAAAGGGGCAAACCCCAGAGCTGCTTGATTGAGGCTGTCGTTGGGGGGCAAGCTTCCATCTCCAAACAGGTGGTCGAAATGGAAGGTGACCTCCAGATCTGCCACCTGGCCGACGCGCACAAAGCCTTTGCGCTCCTCCCCCACATACTCTCCGCAGGTGAAGGCCACCTCAGGGCTGAACTTGAGCACAAACGGCATCTCCCCAGCCCCTTCCTTTGTCGGTCGGGCTTGGCCTTCGATCCAGAGGGAATAGCCCTTTGCCGGCCCCTCCAGTGCTGGCACCAGCCGCCACCCCAGGGCGTTGTAGTGGCCAGGGGGTGCCTCTAGGGATCCCAGTAAGGCCCGCTCCGCCGGGGGAGCCGTGATCAAATCAACCGTGATGGGGCCGGAGAGGCTGACCAATGCCCGTGCCAGCAAATCTGCATTTCCTTCCGGATCAAAGGGCGGATCGGTTTGGTAGGCGGTTATGTCCGCCAGCGTCACGTACACGTGCTCAAAGCTCAGTTCCCAGCCGTCTTTGGAGACAAACCCCTCCCGAATGAAGTCCTCGCCGTTGGCCCAAAACTCCAGAGTACCCATCTCTGCCTTTGCTTGGGCTAGGGGTGCTTCCTGCCTGACCTTTTCCGCTCCAGCGTTAGAAGCCGGTCGGCAGGCGCCTAGAGAGAAGGCCAACCCAAGGGCCAGAAAGGGTAAAGCTAACCCCTTGCCCCAGGGATCCCTTGTTGAAGCACCAAGCCGAAATGGAGTGTGTTTCACCAGTTCCCCTGCAAAGGACTCGGTCCCGATGACGCAAACGGCACTGCTCTAGCGAAACACAGGCTTCCCTGGTGTTACAATCCCCCACCAGGGCATCTGTAGGGCTATGCCTATGGCAAGGGCTACTCCTGCGCCAGATTCCCCGCCCGCACCCAACCTTCCTGCCCATTCTGACGGCGGATGCGCTGCCAACGACCATCTTCGCTGAGGCCCAGCACCGTCACCACCTCGTTCATGGGCACACCGCCAATGTAGGTTCCCTCCCGCTCTGGAGTGGCCCGCAGCGCCAGGCCAATGGGCTCGATCACCCGTCCCCGCTCACCTGGGGAAACCACTGCTGCCGTGGGGGGTCGAGTCGGCAAAGGAGTTGATTCAGGGTTGGGTTCAACCGTGGGAGCTGTAGAAGTTGAGGCTGAAACACCATCCACAGGGCCCAAATTGCCGGCGCGCACCCAGCCCTCTTGTCCGTTCAACTCCCGCCGCACCCGTTGCCAACGACCATCGGCGCTGTACTCCAACACCGTCACCGTTTCCCCCACTACAATTCCCCCTTGGTAGGCTCCATCAACAGAGGGCTGGCTGCGGATGGCCAGGCCAATGGGCTCGATCACCCGCCCACGGCTGCCGGGGGGAAATCCCTCAGGGTCAACAGTGCCTGCAGCAGGGCCAGAGGGGGGAGAGGGAAAACTGGCTGGGCGGGGCAAGGGATCCAAGCGCACCGCCTGCGGAAATTGAGGCGGGGCAGGGGGGGCCAACATGGGGGCGACGAGCTGCCACAACTGCCAAGCCAAGGCGGCCAGAGCCCCAACCGAGACACTCACCACCACCAAGGTGCCCAAGGGAAAACCGCCAGAAGCAGGAGAAGAACGGCCTCGCATCGGGTAGTTAGCCATCCGAAATACCTTCCCGCAATGCTGCAGGCAAGAATCCGCAGAGAAGATGGGATCCCCGTCAAAACCGGGGATTTACGAAAGCCAGAGCACGACTGCTGCGCAACGCTGACGTGATTGCATCCCAATGTATCGTGTTCCGCAGCGCTCTTGCTAGGCCTGTGCAGAGGAATCGCAACGCTGACGGGGCGACGCGACCCCAGAGGGCAAGGGCGTCGGAGATTAGCTTCTACTTATTGGTGTTGGTGAACTTATTCTGCCAGTCGGTCGTCAAAATCTCTCGGCCAAATACCCATCCTGCCAGAAGGAGGGGCAATGCCAAGCCCAGAAAGCCAAAAAGACTGACCACCTGAGCCACTTGCCGCTGGGCTTGTTTTCTCCTGGGATCCGGGATGTTGTTGGCAGCCAGCACCACTTTAGAACAAAAAGCCACCACCACCGCCCCCACCGGCCCCAAAACCAAAGAGGGCCACAGCCAAGCCGCCACTTGCGAGAATGCGTAGGCTCCGGTGAATGGGATAATCACGAAACAAGCCAGCTCCAGGATCCCCCACGTGAAGAGGGCCAACCAGACATCTTTGCGGAAGACTTCATCGGGATTGGTGTACATAAGCCTCCGGGATAAACCGCCCACACTAAGGCCAGACCTCGAGACAGGAACGGAAGCGCCACGGCTTCCAGATTAACTCCAGGTGCAAGGATCTGCTTGACGGATTTCCTCTGCCATTCAGGCAACTCAGCTAGAAATCGCAGGAGCCCCGCACTGTACCCGTAGGGTCAGTGTCGGGAGGAATGCGGAAGTTATGATAGAACCATGACCCAAGTCCTGACCGTCTCCTGCAAGCTCAAGGTGTCCCAGTCGCAAGCCGCAAAGTTGGATGCGACAATGGATGCCTTTGTGCAG
This sequence comes from Thermostichus sp. OS-CIW-26, assembly GCF_054058395.1. Taxonomy (NCBI): domain Bacteria; kingdom Bacillati; phylum Cyanobacteriota; class Cyanophyceae; order Thermostichales; family Thermostichaceae; genus Thermostichus; species Thermostichus sp. OS-CIW-26. The sequence continues at coordinate 64,171 of NZ_JBSSAG010000014.1, forward strand.
GCGTTGAACTGGGTCAACCAAAACACACCAGAAAAAGTAGTCAACGCAGTCAAACTCCAGTCCCTTTGCTATTACCAGATTCGCGCTCGGTTTGGCTTGTCCAGTAACTTGGCAAGGACTACGTCCCGCTTACGCGACCAGCAGGTCTGCAGACGGCTGGCCGGTGCCCGTAAAGTTGCCCAACAGAAAAACCGCCCCGTCAAAGCGTTCAAGGGGGGCTTCGCTACCTACGATGCCCGTATCTTTTCGTTTCGCGAGAAAGACTGGACGGTGTCGCTGACCACGGTTGGGGGTCGAGAGCGCTTTGAGCTGGCGATTGGCCGCTACCAGAGAGAACGGCTGGCGGGCTCCAATCCCAAATCTGCCACTCTGGTCAAGCGCAAAGACGGCTCCTACTCCATTCAAATCTGTGTGGAAGCGGAGCCATCCCCACCGCAACGCACGGATAGAGTGCTGGGCGTGGATTTGGGAAGGACGGATATTGCTCATACGTCAGAAGGGGATAACTGGAATGGACAGCAGTTGAACCGAATCCGAGACCACTACTCCAAGCTGAGGGCGGTACTTCAACGCAAAGCCAGTAAGGGCACCCGCAGTTCGCGGCGCAGATGCAGGGAACTGTTGCAACGGCTGTCTGGCAAGGAGAGGCGCTTTCAGGCGTGGGTCAATCATCGCATCTCCAAAGCTATTGTCTCTAGGGCAAAGGCGACAAACAGCGCTATTGCTCTGGAAGACTTGACAGGGATCCGGGAAAGGGTCAATCAACAGCCACGCAGCAAAGCTGAGCGCCGCAGAACCAATAACTGGGCGTTCTACCAGCTTAGGATGTTCGTGGTCTACAAGGCTGCCATTGCCGGAGTACCTGTGGTGCTGGTTCCGCCTGCCTACACGTCGCAGACCTGCCACCGGTGTTTGCACATCCATCCCGACCCTGCGCAATCCTATCGCAGTGGGAAGCAGTTCAAGTGTGGGCACTGTGGATGGGAAGGGGATGCGGACTGGAATGGGGCCAACATGATTGCCAAACTTGGGGCTGCCGTAAACCAGCCTAGAGGTCCGTGGTTGGCTTGCCAACTGCAGGGCTACCGAAAGCCCGCCCTGTACTGCGAAGTAGTCAGGGTCGGGTAGTTTACTAAGATAATGCCCAAGATTCTCGGATAAGCCTCCGTTGATTTACGCACAGGAGGGCGGCCTCGGCAAGGATAAACTCCCCGCGCGACCCCACACGTAAAGACTTGAAATAAGATTTAGGTGTTCAATAACTCATGAATCACCTGCGTTTGTTGCCCTTTCCAGCCGAGGTTGGGGTCAAGCTTGCCCTGTTGAGAGGGCTCTTTATTCACCCGCGAGCCGAGGGCCCATCGCCTCTGCACGATTGTTGCCCATGAGCTGCCGAAGGGATCCCCACACCCCAACGCCCTGCAACCTTGTCTCCTGCTGACTTCGAGAGTGCCAAGCTGCCATGTCACGCATCCTCATCATCGATGATGATCCCAGCATTTGTGCTCTACTGCAGCGGTACTTGCAGCGGCAGGGGTATTCGGTTGAGGTGGCGATGACGGGGGCCGAGGGCTTACAGCAGTTGCGCGCTTTTCAGCCGGCCTTGGTAATTTTGGATCTGAACTTGCCGGATGTGAGCGGCTACGATCTCTGCCAGCAAATGCAAAAAGAGACCGGCGTGTACGTGTTGATGTTGACCAGCCGCGTCAGCCCTGCTGATAAGTTGCACGGATTCCAGTTGGGGGCAGATGACTACCTGACCAAGCCCTTCAGCCTGCCGGAGTTACAGGCGCGAGTGCAAGCCATTCTGCGGCGGCAACGCATGAAGACCGAAGTTGCCAGCGCACCGGTCTTGACCTTTGCCTCTTTGGTAATCGACCCGGAAACCCGAGCAGTCATCCGCGAGCAGCGCCTGATCAACTTAACAGCACTGGAGTTCGATTTGCTCTATGCTATGGCTCGACATCCGGGGCGGGTTTGGCGACGGGCTGAGCTGATTCAAGAGGTGTGGGATTTTAACCACGAGGGAGATGAACGGGTGGTCGATGTCCACATCGGCCAAATTCGCAAGAAACTAGAGACTGATACCAGCCAACCGGAGTTGATCCGCACCGTGCGTGGAGTTGGCTACAAGTTTGAGCCCCCCGCTCCGAAGGAGGGATGGGGAGAGGAAAAACCTTAACCCCCAAATAACTCTCCCCTCTTCACGTTGGGAGAGGGGCCAGGGGTGAGGGCCCGTTAATCCAAGCGGCGGCCTGTCAAACGCACAAAAATGTCTTCTAAGTTGGCCGGGCGCACCATGAGGCCGGTTTTGTCAGGTTCAGCTTCCAACTGCCGCTGAGCTTCCGCCAAGCTGGGGAAAAAGGTGTACTCCACCTCCCGGCCAGGACAGGATCGCACCAGCAGGGCCTCTCCATACTTGGCCCGCAGTTGCTCGGTGCTGCCCAACTCGATTAACCTTCCCCCATCCATGATGCCGATGCGGTCGCACAGCTCTTCTGCCTCCTCCATGTAGTGGGTGGTAATCAGCAAGGTCATGCCCTGCCGATTGAGATCCCGCAAGATCTCCCACAACAGCCGCCGCGCCTGGGGATCCAACCCGACGGTGGGCTCGTCCAAAAACAAAATCTGGGGGCGATGCAGTAACGCCCTGGCCACCTGCAAGCGTCGTTTCATTCCCCCTGAGAGGGTTTTCACTTTGTCTTGCCGGCGATCCGCCAGCCGCACATACTCCAGCCATTCATCGATGCGCCGTTGCCGCTCTGGGTTGGGGATGTGGTGCATACGCCCGTGGAACTCCAGGTTTTCCCAAACGGTCAGCTCTGCCTCTAGGGTGATAGGCTGCAGAACTACGCCAATTTGCTGCCGCACCGCCACCGGATCCCGCACCACGTCATACCCCCCCACCCGGATGGATCCCTGGCTGGGTCGGGTAAGGCTAGTAAGCATGCGGATGGTGGTGGATTTGCCGGCGCCGTTGGGCCCCAACAGGGCAAACACTTCCCCCTGGGGGATCTGCAGGCTCAAATCTTGAACGGCAACCTGCTGCCCAAAGCGCTTCCACACCCCCTGCATTTCCACCGCCACCGTCTTGGTTTGGGGCAAGGTTGGGGCCGTCGAAAGAGCTGTCACAGTCCGCTCCGGTAAAGTGTAAAGAAATCTTTATTCTCCAGCATACGCCAGCCGTGTCAGCAAGCTGCAGGTTCTATCAGGGATCCCTGCTGCTGGCAGCAGTCTGGGTTGTCTCTTAAGCTTTTGCGTGGCTGTGATTTCGTTCTCTGGGGTTTTTCTCTGGATCTTGCAAAATAGTACACATTGCGTCTGAAGGGTGAACCGCACTCCCAAGACAACACCTGTACAGACTCTGGAAGGGGAAATTGGGCTGGATAGCTCATGGCATATCTGTACGTATCTGTACGTATGGGTAACAATAAAAAAGACACAAGCTTGAGGGGGCTGGCTGTTCGGCGGGGGGCCTTCCCTGGGCGAAGCGACTCCCCTTCAGCATTGGCCGATAGCTTCTACCGACAAATCTAAGCAAAATGCAGAGCAAAGACCGATTCGACCAAATTGACTTCCGGCTGGATCGCCTGGTTGGGGCTGTGTTGACCCTGGCCGAGACCGTCAGCTTCGTCAAGGATGACCTGACCCATCTGAAAGCCATTGTTCAACAACAGGTGCTGATATCCCAGGAGCACAACACCTGGCTGGGAGAGTTAAAGACGATATGTCAACAGCAAGCCGATACAGCTCGTCGCCAATCTGAGACGATTGAGCGCATTATTGCCCATCTCCTGCCCGCTCAGGATCCCAAGTCTTGAAGGATCAGAGGGCAACCTGGGGGCGTGCCACAATGGCAGCAGAGCTGAGGTTTTCCACCGTTGGAGTGCCAGGTTGCAGCAGCAGGACAGGGTTCTGTTGAGGCTGAGGAGCTGCTTGCTTTTTTTCGCTGCCGACGTTTGCCTTACCTGGATCGCTTTGGCCCTCAAGAGGCCAAGCTGCCGCCGGACAACCTGCTGGAGCAATGGCGGCGGGATCGCCAAGCCCTGGCAGCCGCTGTGTTTGAGCGATTCCCCGGAGAACGGGTTGCGCCGGGCAATGAAGCTCTCTTGGCAGCCATGGCCGACGGGGCGGAGCGGATCTACGGCGGACAGATCGCCGCAGAGCTGGTTTGGGAGTCAGAAGAGGATGCCCAATTTCATTCCGTTTGGGTGAGCAGCTCCCTGGATCTGCTGATTCGGGATCCCGCTCTCGTTGGCAGAAGTTGCCGCGCCGCCCGATCCTCTTACCTGCCGGTTCATATTCGTATCGGCAAACGCCCCAAACCGGAATACGAATTGTTGCTGGCTTTGCAGGCAGAGTTGCTCGGATCCCTGCAGGGAAACGTTCCCAAGCGGGGCATTTTGATCCTGAAAGATGGGAAGTGGCACCCCGTCCACCTGAGCCGCCGACGAGCACAGGTGCGGCAATTGCTGCAGGAGTATCTGCACTCCCTCAACCAGCCGGAACCACCGCAGGTGTTCATGGCCCGCAGCCGCTGCCATCTTTGCCACTGGCGGGAGCATTGTCGCCAGTTGAACGCCACCGCCCAACCCCTCAGCCTGCTGCCGGGCGTAACGGGATCCCGCTATCCCCTTTTGCAAGAGGCGGGGATCCACTCGATTGAAGCCCTGGCCAACGCTCAGTTGGATAGGTTGCAAGCCATTCCCAAGTTGGGATCCGGCGTGGCCCTGCAACTGCAGCTGCAAGCCCGCGCCACCCTCAGCCGGCAGCCCCTCTGGATTCAATCCCCCCCGCAAACCCTGCCCACCACACCTGTAGAGCTGTACTTCGATATCGAGGCGGATCCCCGCCACAACGTCGCCTATCTGCTGGGCCTGCTGGTGGTGGAGCAAGCCGAGGGGAAAAAGGTTGCGAGCTATCACAGTTGCCTGGCCGCCGAGCCGCGGGAAGAAAGGCAAGCTTGGGAGCAATTCTTGCAACTGGCACAACGCTATCCTGACGCTCCCATCTACCACTTTCACGGCTTTGAAGTGCAGACCTGCCGACGGCTGGGGGAGCAATACCGCACGGATCCCCGACAGCTGCGGCAGTTGTTGCAGCGCTTTGTGGATTTACAGGCCTGGGTGCAACGCTCGGTGGTGCTGCCGATCGAGAGCTATTCCCTGAAAAACATCGCCCGCTGGTTGGGGTTTCAGTGGCGTCTGCCGGATGCCAATGGCGCCCAGTCCATTTATTGGTATAGCCAATGGCTGGAAACTCGGGAGCGCAGATATTTGGAGCACTCGCTTATCTACAACGAGGATGACTGCCGGGCTACCCACCGCCTAAAAGACTGGCTGTCCCAAGGAGTCCTCCATGCCGAATGATGCGAATAAATTGACAAAGACGGCCTATCCCCAGCCGCAAATGCCGCAGCTTGCGCCGCCAGTCTTGTGGCCAGTTGCTGAGGTTTCGTTTAGAATTAGACAGGCCCATTTAGTTCATTAAGGGGATCCCATGCTGTTGAAATCTCATGAATCTCCTCGCCATCAGGGCAGAAACCGTCGCGGTCGTGGGGGATCGGCACGTAAGCGCCAACTGGACAAACGGAACCGCGCCTTGATGCAACGATTACGACAACGAGAGCAAGCTCTCAACTCTCGATCTTCTCGGCAGGGGCAAGTTAACCCTGCCTTTTTTGTGCTTGCTTCTTCTTGGCCTGGCTACGAGGGATCCCGCTTGGCTGCGTAAACTACCCGGCTCCGACCGCTAAGCGGTACGGAGCGGGCTTTCAGTAGCCCTGAGCCTGCTCTGCTCTACCAGAGAACAAAACAGGCCC